>CAMCFM010000213.1 GCA_945874095.1 Candidatus Kuenenia stuttgartensis | reverse complement strand
CAGGAAGCCATCATGCCAAGAATTCAGTCAACCATCGCCCGAGAAGTGTTGGATAGCCGTGGTCGGCCTACCGTTGAAGTGGAAATTCGCACAGAATGCGGAAAAAAAGGGCGGGCTATTGCCCCGTCTGGAGCCAGCACAGGCAAGCACGAGGCCGTGGAACGCCGCGATGGCGACCGCAATTGGTATGGCGGTCTGGGTGTGGGTGGGGCTGTTCAAGCGGTCATTCAAATACTGGGACAAGTCATTTCAGGTATGAATCCAGCCGATCAGGTGGCCATTGATACGGCCCTGATCGCTGCTGACGGCACGCCCAATAAGAGGAAATTGGGGGCCAATGCCATTCTGGCTGTCTCGATGGCCACCGCCGTTGTCGCTGCTGAAACGGAGGGGCTGGAGCTTTATGAGCACCTGCACCAGTTGTATTTGAAAAAGAATCCTAAGGCAAAGATAATCGTGCCCCTGCCGATGGTGAATATGATCTCTGGAGGGCTACATGCGGGTGGGAACCTTGATTTTCAGGATTTTCTGATTTATCCCGAGGGTTGTAAAAGCTACCGCGAGGCTTTGGAGCGAATTGTCAAGGTTTATAATTCGCTGGGCCGCGTGCTGGCGAAACATGGAGAAACCCATGCTCTGGTCGGTGATGAGGGCGGCTATGGACCAAATCTGACCGCAAATGAAACCGCCCTGGAACGCATTATGGAAGCGATTCTACTGGCCGGATTAAAGCCCGGCGAGGATGTTTCGATTGCACTTGATGTTGCTGCCAGCCACTTTTTTGATGCAGATACCAACGCGTATCGGCTGCGAGAGTGGCATGAAGCCCCTCGACACGCAGAGGAAATGGTTGTATTTTTGTCGAATCTGGCTCAGAAATATCCGATTCGTTCGATTGAAGATGGTCTGGCTGAGGACGACTGGAGCGGCTGGCAAAATCTAACGGCCGCTCTGGGCCGGAATTTGCAACTGGTGGGCGACGACTTATTCACCACTCAAGTGGCTCGTATTGAACGAGGGATCAAAGAACGATCTGCCAATGCCGTTTTAATCAAATTAAATCAGGTTGGAACGGTCTCGGAAACATTTGATGCGCTGGCTCTGGCTGCTAGTCATGGCTACAGGGCTGTGGTTTCGGCCCGATCAGGGGAAACTGAGGACACGTTTATTGCGGATCTGGCCACTGCTTCAGGATGCGGACAGATTAAGATCGGTTCCGTGGCACGGAGCGAGCGGCTGGCGAAATACAATCGCCTGTTAAGGATCGAGGATCATCTGGGCGGGCCCGGTGTTGCTGGGTTCCAGAAGCGGGTTCCTACGGAGTAACCACGGCTCGCCTGAACGATCGAGAAAGCCTTTGACCATCACTCCAGCCGGTGTCCATTGCAGCCTGATGGCTCCGTCGCTGGTTGTGGTACGAAGCTGGCTATCAGGTGAATATTTCGCGATATGCGATTTCAATCCAGCCACCATTCCAAAGCGGTTTTTACCTTGGCTGGAAAGCACGAGTCGAGGTGTTAGCCGCTGATAAAACCAGGACGGATTACTGGTTAATCCACCATGGTGCGGAGCCGTCATGATATCACAATGGTATTTCGAATCGTTCTGGCCATCATTCCAGGCATATTCTTCAAGCCCTTCACCTTCGAGATCACCAGTCAGGATCATTTTCATATCGAACGCCGTAATTTCCAGGACAAGACTTGTCGCATTATCGGCCCGGCCGGGGCGGGTGGAAGGGTTCGGGAATCGAACCTCTGCCCTTCCATCGGGGCCACTGTGGAGGATATCGCCCGTATGGACGGATCTGGTGGGGATATTTCGCGCATGGAATTCATTTTTAAGGATAATGGCATCAGGCTGGCGGCTTTGAAAGAAATTGGCTGTTGAAACGATTTGATGAATTTCTATTCCTGATTCCAGCAAAGATGTAATCCCGTTAAAATGGTCGGAATCGGCATGTGAAATAAACAGGGAGTCGATCTGTTTGACGCCTCTGGCCCTTAATGCGGGTGCAACCACCATTCTGCCGACATTCGGGCGACCCATTTGGCCGCAGTCATAGAGCCAATTCTGACCATCAGGCCAACGTATCAGGACAGAAAGGCCGTGATCCACTGCGAGCATTTCAATTTCCAGATGAGCAGGTGGCTGAAAATCGAAGTGGTTTGAAATGATGATTGACAAGGAGACCCAGACAACCGGTAAACACCAGAGTAGACATTTTGAAACCCATTGTTTTTTGAGTGGAACCAGAAAACAAACGAAAAGAATCAGGAGATAAAACCCTGACACCTGAATCAGGCTTGAATGGGAGATAACCCAGGTATCGGATCCATCCTGAACAGCTTTTTCGAGAACAGACAGACAAAGATCCATGAGCGCACCACACATCCGGATCATTGGAAAAGCGATAAAATCAAGTCCCAAGTTACTGATAATCATACCAGCGAGCCCGAGTATGAGTGCGAGACTTGTGATTGGGACGAGTGGGATATTCACTAAAATTGCAATCGGATTGATCGACCCAAATTGATAAGCCACAAGAACGGCTGTGATGAGCCAGACGAACGAAGAAATATAAAGCGCCTGAATCAGCTTAAGAATGAAGATTTTTAATAGGATCATGCCAATCCAAATGAGTTTGAATAACCTTTGTTTGAACGAAGGTTCCGGCTTATGATGATCTTCAAAGAATAAAGGCATGGACGAGACCAGCAGGATGGTTTCAAGAGGATGGCGTTCGAAATTAAGTCGGAGAATTTTCGCAATTTTCTGCCAACTGATGGACGCTGCATAAATCCCGGCTGTACCGAGAAATGAAAGCTGTGCACCGGCGTCGAAAAGATCGCTGGGCTTGATCCAAAGCACGATGAAGCCTGACATGGCCATTCTGTGGATAAAACAGCCTGGCCGTTTCCGGATGACCGATGCGGAAATCGCCATGGCCATTAATGTGGCTCTGGTGACGGATGCTCCTCCAGTAACGAGAGTTGCATAGCCAGCAGATGTGATCACAACGATCCAGGCCGCTGATTTTAATCCAATTCCGATCCTGCCCGTCAGCCACATCACAAAGATGGCCACAACCTGCAAATGCAATCCTGAGATTGCCAGGAGGTGCAATGTTCCTGTATCCCGGAACAGAACTTTTTCCGTGGTATTCACATTTTCACGAATTCCGAGGACAAGCGCTTCGATGAGCCCTGATCGCCCTTCCGGCACTGCTTTCTGGATGGCATGACGGCATCGGTTGCGAATTTTCTCACGAACCACTCTCCACCAGATACTTTTTCCATTGGGATTCAATGCAATTTTACCACGGTGGCGTGAATCCATATAAGCCACGACACCGCGTGAACGCCAGAATGAGCGTGGCGACCATTCGCCCGGATTCAGCGCGTCCGGCAGGTGCTCAAGCCATCCGGTCACCATCAGAGGTTGACCGACACCCACACGATCGGCTTTTTCAGATGTCGTTTCAAGCAAAAACTGACCTGAACAAGCCTGAATTTCGGCATCGCCGTGAATGTGATCAGCCCTGATGATCAGACGGCTTGTCGTGGCTTCTTGTGTGGCAGAAGGTTTGTCTTCACGACTTAAAATGATTCCATAAAGCGTTAAAAGTCGTGGATGGTCTGAATGAAGGATGCGCTGAATATCCTGATTCCCAATCTCCCAGAATGCCTGGTGATGGCGATATGCACCGAGTGAGAGTCCAATCAAGAGGCATATCAAATGCCAGATGATTAAATCATGACGTCTCATTTTCGAGAGCAATAACAGAGCAGCCACAAAAACAGAAATCCAAACTTCTTTTGGAAAAAACAGGCCGGTGCGATCCTTGATAATTCCAATCGACATACCCAGCATCAAGCTGACCCATGCTCCCCTGGCTGGATGCATTGGGGTAAGGAGTTTCCGTATGACATCTGTCTTGGTGAGATTTCCAGGTGATTTTTCGATCTTCTGCAATTCAGCCACGATTCATGAGTTGGGAACGAACCAAACAAGAGATGGAGCAGACTTTGAAAATCTTACGATCCACTGCACTCATGGTGCTCTATTTACAAACTGGTTGCAATCATGGGCTGGTTTTTTATTCAGAAAAATTACAAAGCAGATGGGATCAGGTCGAGAATCACACGCGGTTTGTAAAACCGACCGAGAGGTTTACAAGCGAAACCTCGATCACGATCAGAAGCGTATTTCTTACGGCACGGTCCCCTGAACGGGCGAGATCCTGCTCCCTAGCCAATGCACGCGTAATATATTATAGGAAATGGAGTTGCGCTGAATTTTGATCAGAGCCAAAGCCCGCCATGTCAGGGGATATGTCCTACATAACATGTGATCTATTTGAAGATTACGAATCGCGAAAACAGATCTGCCTCAGGGCTGCCGGGTCAGTTCATCAATGATTGTGGGTTTGCCGTTGCGGTTCTGGAAAGTTCCATGCACTTCGATCACTTCGCGGGCATACTCGGAATCATGAACTTTGAGCCACTCATGAAGTGAATCCAAATGATAATACGGAACACTTGGATAAAGGTGGTGAGGCGTGTGTTGATCCTGTCCATGTACAAATACAGCCCAGTCCGTCAGCCAGTCCGTATAAAAAACGCGTGTGTTTGTGATACGACCCGAATCAGCATTGGAGTGCTGATACATATCACGAAGCAGCATGAAATAAGGAAAAGTGGTACTGATGGGGGTGGTCCAGAGAACGACGAAATAAAAACTCGCGAGGTACCCGGTCATGCTGTTGATGTAGGTGATGCCAAGCAGGCCAGCGGTATAGAATGCAATTCTGATCAAGCCACCTACACGGCTATTGTAAGGCTCTTTAAAAGGCGATTGATAAACAGCCCAGTCAGGCAGTGTTGCCGCTACGATTGCAGATAGTCCAAGTGCTCCTATGGCAACAATCGGGATATATGATGAGGCGTCGTAAAACATTAATAGTTCAAATACGATGGCTTCGGTCAGTACGAGTAAAATACCGAGCGATGTCCCCAGGCGTGGCCATTTGCTGAAGCCGTCGCCCTTTGGGTTGGCTTTCATATAAACATTACCGCCCTTGCCGAGCAGATTGATATAAATGTAATCCCACTGATATTTTGAGAATGTGATGGGACTGAGGATCGGTCGGAACAGGGCTTCGCGAATGAATTGGGAGCGAGACATGGGGAAAAGATGCAATTTTTTCGACCGACCCAGATTGATGATATCCGGATCTTTATCAGCATCGTTCACAAACTGGTGGTGCGCCATATGGAAAAGTCGATAGATGGCGACGTTGGAAAAGATTGGAAGCATGCAGAAGAGGTCGGCGACGAGGTCGTTGGCCAACCGGTTCTTCAGGAAGGTGTAATGTGATGCTTCGTGACCAAGTGATGCAAGTCGGTGTTGGACACCGCCGATGAAGACAATCGCGATCGCGAAAACAGGTATCGATAAAGCCCAGTGTAGTCCGTTTTGGGCTCGAATTTGATCAAAAGCGATTGCACTGATACATGCTGTTAAGAGAACGGCATAGTCGCCGGCCAAAGCCTTAAAACTGCGTGACGGCTGAAGTCGCCGAAAAACCCGCATTCCTTCCTGACGCTGCCAACCAGCCACTATGGAGGAAGGTCGCTTGGCGACAGGTGTTTGAATTTGGTCATGGATAACGGATTGAGCGGAGCGAGTATTCGGCTTCATCACCAACCTGATTTCGTCCATGAGTTCAGCGAATTACGGCAGTCCGTCCATTCGACCTTTCGGCCGGCCTGTGGTCAGTTTCGTCATATTCCTTGCGATTTGATCATGGGATTTGAGTGGCTTTCAAAGTTGCAGGTGCGGATCGAATCAAATATGGCGACTGGCTGGCTTTTATGGATTTCAGAGGATTTGCGGAATCAGGACTTTCGGGTTATAATTCCTGAATAAGACTGACGCAAAGACTTTTGAAGAACTGGAAACGACAACCATGCCGAAATTCGTGATCGAGCGGGACATTCCTGGAGCAGGCTCACTGACAGGCGAGCAACTTCAGGGGATCAGCCAGACGTCCTGCAATGTATTGAAGACTCTTGGTCCAGAAATTCAGTGGGTGGAGAGTTATGTGACAGACGACAAGATCTATTGCGTCTACATCGCTCCGACTGAGGAATTGATTCTTCAACATGCGATAGAGGGTGGATTTCCAGCCAATTCCGTCCGTCAGATTCGGCGGATGATCGACCCGACAACGGCCGAATGATTTTGAGGATCGCCTTGGATTTGTCAGGAAATAAATCCGAAAAGCAGCATGTAGTCTTTGACGATCGTGTAGACTGAATGATATGAAGAATCGAACGCATACCACAGAATTCCGCTCACACCACCGGTCGTTGACCGTGCGTGTGATGATCTGTTTTGTGGTGTGGTGTGTCGCACGATTACCCGTGGCTGTGCCCGACTTCCACGAAGTGGACCATCACGACGATTCCGGTCAGACTTGTCTTTACCACGACCACCTGACACGATGGCATGTTGAAGAACCTCTTGAGGATCCTGATCACCAGGCCTTTCTCCACTGGCACTGGCTGATCCCCGGTTTTTCGATTCAGGAGCACGACGAACACGGCGTGCCAACCGATGATGGGCCTTCACAGTCTTCATCAGAACCATTTTTAACGATGATGCCTGAGGCGGATCGTCAGGATGCTTTTGCAACATTTCTTGCGAACTCCGGACGGTCGGAAGGCCCGTTGATTGCCAGCGATTTGACCACAGGGCTATCGCCCAGCCATTTTCGGCTTTTGACACGCTGGCCAGACTTGTTGCAATTTTCTTTTAAATTGACTGAAGGGGATTCTGATCGATCCCTTACTAGGATTTTTGCGAATCCGGATTTCGATTATTTGAAGTCTTCGGACTGGGTGATGCGTCTGCGCTGTTGAAGCTTGTTGATTCTATCCGTTTGTTTCCATACATCGTGAAATATCGCTTGCAAAGAGTACATATTTCGGCGTCTCTCGAATCCTGAGAGTACCGAAAATTGGGTGCGATCACTTCATCATATTTCATCAATTCTTCCGCGCATGAGACAGGAGGGATAACGGCATGAACCGTTCATCCATTTTCGGATTTCTGAGTATTTTTGCTTCAGGAGCGGTCCTTGGAGCAGTTGGCCTGTGGCTTTCAGGATCAACTCAAATACCCGCCGGCAGCGTTGCCGAACCAGCAACCGAGCCCGCCAAAACCGTGTCGCCCCGGCGAGTCTCCATG
>CAMCFM010000212.1 GCA_945874095.1 Candidatus Kuenenia stuttgartensis | reverse complement strand
CTGTCGATAAGTTGGGTAAACCATGACAGTGTCGTCAACAAGGTCCTTTTTGGTGGGAATCGAAGCCAGCTTTACTTCAAAACTCGGATAATCCATCGTTGGTCAGGAATTAGCAAAATGTCTGAAGGTCGATCAAATCAAAGCCGTGGGCGAACAAAAACAAAAGGGCGACGTCCTGAATCGGTCATGCGATTCAAACTTTTTGGTTGGTCGTTCGTCGCTCGTCCACCCCGACTGAGATATCTCGGCTTCACAATCGCTGCATCATTGCCGGCAATTCTGGGAATGGTTTCGGCGATTGCAGCCATGGCGGGCATGGTGAATGAGTCCAAAGATCGGACGGTGGCAAGCTATCGCGAAAAAATTGTCAGTCAACCTTCAAATGGAAGTCTGCCCAAGCTGGTTTATGAACGTGTGATTGCTTTTACCCCCTCAGATGTCGATGTTTGGGAGAGTTACCTGAACACGCTTGACAAACTTGGTGAAAACGATCGTGCGTCTGGGATTCTGAGCAATTTGGCACCCGATGATGGAAAAGGGGATCCTCGATTCCACTTGAAATTGGCCAAGCGGCTTCAGACCGTCACCCCACTCTCGAGCAAGTCGAATTTTCTGATCGAGAAGCATCTGAAAATCGCCACCGAAAATGCGACCGGCGATCTTGCGGTTCAGGCCAGACGACAACTCTCACTTTATCAGCTGGTGAAAGGCGACCGCGAAACGGCATTTAACACCTTGTTGCCAATTATGATGGAGAATCCTGTTGCTGGTTCCGAGGCACTTTGGATTGCCTGGACATCCGGCCTGGAGATGGACATCAGCGCGCCTGGAAAAGTTATGGCCCGACTGGACCGTGATCTGCGTGGATCATCGGTTCCGTCGAACGACAATGCTGTTGCTAAAATGCGTCTCATGAGCATCTTGAATCAAGAATCAGCTGCGCGGGAATGGCTCGGAACTCAGCGCAATATCAAGCCGGAAGATCGCCAGTTGATTGAATCGGAAGTCTCTGAGATGGTGTTGATTGCGTCGATCATCCGATCGGGGGAGTCTAAAACGCCAGATTGGTCGAAGCTCGAGCCCTTGCTGGCCCGCGACCCGAATCACCCGATGTGGTCACGGCTTGCAGTCGCACTTTGGGCTGCTCCGCCAAAACCTGAGAATGAAGCGGCGAGGATCTGGGTGCAGAAGCGGCTCGATGAGGGGACCAGCGCTGATACGATTTTGAGGTATTCGATTCTTGCCAGTTCTGCCAAATACAATACAACAGGCACGAAGGCTGAGGATTCGAAGGTTTTGAGGGGCCTTTATCGCAAACTTCTGGCCTCTCAGCCAGACGATGTGATTGCTCTGAACAATCTCTCGATGCTGATCTATAAATATGAGCCCGACCATCTTGACGAAGCCCTGAAATACGCCACCCATGCAGCCAAACTGGCTCCAAGGGTTCCCGCAGTGCGCGACACTGTGGGCGAGATTCTGGCTCGTCAGGGCCGGTGGGATGAGGCTCTGCCGATCCTTGAGAGTTGTATCAGCGATCTGCCGGAAGAGTGGAACCTGCATAATACACTGGCCCAGATTTATGATCGAAAAGGCCTGAAGGATCGAGCTGCGGCTCATAAATCAGCGCTAGAGCGAATCAAGCGGCCCCTTGATGCCGCAAATTATGATAAGCTACCTCAGCCAGGTGCCGTCATTCCACTGAGGAATCCAACGCCTGTTGGTTCATGACATATGATAATCTTTTCATCGTACTAATCGCTTCGTTCGGTATTGATCCTGCAAATGGGAATGGAATGGAACTGAAATGAACCGTCGCGATGAAGATGACGATTTCTCATGGGATCAGGCCAAATCTGGTTCGTCGTTTTTTCAGGGTATCAAGAGCAGTTTGCAGCGTTGGCAATTCGAGCGCAAGAGAGCCTCTGCCGAACGAAAAGCTATGGATTCGTTTCTTAAAGAGCAGAAGGCCAAAACGGTTGATCCGGAGCGTCAATCCTCAAGCGTGTCCAACAATCGCAATTCCACTGGTTTTGAAAGCTCGGCTGCCGATGGCCGGTTTGTGAAGCAGGGCGAGCAATTCGGACCCCAGAAACTCTCGTTTTTACAGAAGCTTAAACAGGATCGCGAGTTACGTCGCGAAATTCTCGCCGAGCGGCGCAGTAGCGATGCCGCCTTGGACACCCGATCGGTAGCGGCTCCAAATCGCGTTTCAAAATCAGAGTTTGGTGTGGGCGGCGACAGGCAGGCCTATGGCGATAATCTTGGCGGCCCACCAGTCAATTCGGTCAAATCGATTCTCAAGGCGCTTGTTCAAAAACTTGTGAAAGCCCGAATCCCTCAATGGGCGATGGCCACCTTGCCTGCGATCGTGATCTTTAACTGGGCGATTATTCCGGGAGTCACGAACAGCGAAGATCGTTATGCAGCAACCACGTCAAAGCTCCAAACCAAAGTGCCGGCTTTCGTTGAGGCTGGTCAATGGAAAGAAGCCGAGCTGACTGCTCACCGGATTCTTGGATCAAATCTATCTAAAATTGATGACGTTTTCGCTTATTACGAGACCCTTAACGGGATGAAGGAGCCGATCAAGGCCTGGAATTTCCTGGTCTCTCAGGAAGAGACTCTAAAGGAACTCGACCGTGGGAATTATTTCTTTCGGTTCGCCGAGAAGATTCTCAACATGCAGAATCTCAATCCAACTCTGATCAATCAGGCGGTTGCGAAACTGACAGAAGCCTTGAAGAATCCGTTGGCGCTCGCAACCGAGGTCAAGGCTCGTCAGTTGCTATCGCGAATCATAGCCAGTCGAGGCGACCTTCAAACCGCTTATAAAATTCTAGAGCCGGTTCAGTCACAAAATGTGGTGATTGCTTCCGAAGTGCTTTGGCTGAAATGGAATTTGAGTGAATCGAATGTCATTCTCGACATCCAGGGGAATGCCAGACGATTGCTGGACGAGCTTGATCGTCAAATTGCGAAATCCGAGTCGATTGACGACACCATGATCGGCTGCCGCTCCAGACTCTTGATGATGATGGATCAGGAGCCCGCCCTGCGAGGCTGGATCGCCGCTTTGCCAAAACTCAGCAATGAAGAGAAAGTGAAGTGGAGCAAGGAGATCGACCAACTCTCGCTTGCAGCTGAAATCAAGCGAAAGCCGATTCGCGAGGACTACGTCTGGCAAAAGCTGCTGCCTTTGATTGAGTTGGATGCAAATAACATGCTCTGGGGCCGAATTGCCACCACACTTTGGGCGGCCCCAAAATCGGATAAGAATGCCGAGGCGTTTCAATGGGTCCAAAAGCACATTGAGAGCGGCAAGGCCAGTGCCGACTTCATGCGTCAAGCCTCGATGTCGGCCCACGTTCAGGCGCGATGGGACTTGGCCAGGCCGATTTATCGCAAAATCGTCGAGCAGAATCCCGATGACATGGCCTCTACAAATAATCTGGCTGGAGTGCTTTATAAGTTCCCGCCTTATGAATATGAAGAGGCGTTGAAACTGATCGACAAGGTGGTCGCAAAGATGCCTGACAATTTGGGTATCCTTGAGACCAAGGGGCAAATTCTCGCCAGGATGGGCCGACTTGACGAATCCAAGGTGATCCTCGAAAAGTGCCTGCCTCTGCTGCCCAACGAATGGAACCTGCATAACACCCTGGCCCAGATCTATGAAATCGAGGGCCAGAAATCGCGAGCCCAAGCCCACCGCGACCGTCTGACAAGCCTCAGAAAGCCATCCAACGCACCACTGGTTGAGAGTATTCGCGATGGTGCTGGCTCGGCAAAGTAAACCTTAATCAAGCCAAGGCCCCCATGTCTCGTTGTTACGCATAAGTCATAAAACCCGAATGCATCGATAGATCAATGGATTTGGTTTGAGGGCTGAAGGCCCGTCCCATACCAGCCTTGGGCAACGCCCAAGGACGGCTTTCAAACTAACCCGCAGCGTGAGCAAGGGCCGCATAAGTGAATCACCAGTCCAGTATAATCACTTGCAAATCATAGTGTTGCACCATCGACATCGTTTCTGGGGCGCTCGGCCCTTGCTGGCGCGGTGGGTTAGTTTGGGCGTGGTGTGAGCCCAATCCCCCCATGTCAGGTGAGATGGCCTACAGAGAACAAATCAACGCCTATGATTTTCGCCATGGCTTGCCACACAGAGCTTTTCATATGATGATGGTGCTAAGGGCTATCAGAATAGATGGGCCAATCGGGATGATTTCTCGAATCCCACCATCTGGCTTTGACCGAATTTGACTGGCCTAAGCAAATAAAATCTCGCAAAAGGGATCCATCACATATGCAACGCTCACATCGGACTCCACTCTGCCTGACAGTCTTTCTGATCGTTAACCTGGCGGGTTGCGACGAGCCTCGCACCGCCACGCCCAGCGAAAAAGCTGCCATGGCGAAGGCCAAAGAGAACGAAAAGAATGCCGTCAAGCCACGAGAAATTCTTGGCAAGACAACCACCGATATTCGTAATCAAGAGACTGAAGTCGCTAAAGGTGCGGTCGTTGCAAAGAATTCCGAAGCGGTTCGCAAAGAGGCTTTTTCGCCCTCAAAGCAGTACATCAGCGCGATTGATCGTGTGGCCGGCCTTCATATTAAACATGCCGTTGACCTCTATCAGGCCGAGACCGGTGCGTATCCGAAAGATTACGACGAGTTCATGAAAAACGTGATCAAAAAAGGTCAGCCCGACGAAATTCGCCTGCCGCAACTGCCGTACTACCAAGAGTATAGCTATGACGCAGCCAGTCATGACCTGATCGTTCTGGAATACCCGGATCGCAAGGCTGCCATGGAAAAACAGGCCCGCTGAGTGTTCGCTCAAGGCCCATCTGTTAAAAAAGCCTTTCGTACACTTGACCGACCACTGTATGATGAAATATGACGCGTTGGTACGAATATCATTCCATCATCAGCCACAACCCATGAGCAACCAACCATGAGCGACACGAACGAGACAGCCTCAGAAAGTTCAAATCCAGCCGACAAAATTCGTGCAGAGGCGGAAGCGATCATCCATCAAGGTGGCCCGATTCGCGAACGAATCAGTCAGCTTGTCGCTCGTGCCGCCGAACAGGCCCAGCACAGCGGTCAAGGGCTGGTAGGTCTGGCCCAGTCGGTGATGGACGCTACGGTTTCCGCCGTCAATCAATCCGTTCCGAGCGACCCAAACAACACGCTTCGCCAGGTGATCGACGGCCTCGGAGATGGAGTTTCCAAAGCCGCACTGGCCACCAAACTGGCCGTGACGGAATCTCTCAACAGCAGCAAGTCATTTGCTAACGAAGACTTGCAGAAAGTAGTTGGCGACGTCAAAACGCTTAAGGAAATGTATCTGCAAACGGTGACCGACGCGCTTGGGAAGCTGAAGGACCTCACAGGGACGCAGCTTTCCGACCTCCAAAAGCATGCTGTTTCCGCTCAGCAGACCGTGATGCCAGCGTTGCAATCGGCGTTTGAAGCTGCTTACAGCCACCCGGTGGAGCTGAGCAAACAGTCGGTTCAAGCCGGCCTGGAGCTATCAAAGCACTCCGTCGGAGGCTTGTTTTCCGCAGTCGGAAGACTGCTCCAGGACGCTGGCCAGAGGATCCAAGCCGATGCGCCTGAAGAGGTTCAGACGACTGAGAAAAAATCAGGCGTCTGATTGAGATATCAAGTCAGGGTAGGGGGAGGGTCAGCAGATCCTCCCCCTACCGATTTTCATGATCGTTTATTTACAAACTTCGGCAACGGCGGCGGCCAATCCCTGAGCGGATCGATCCACGTGCCGCACGATACCCTCTTTATCGACCACCATATTTGACGGCAAGTATCGCACACCCAAGGTTTTGGCGTAATCTTTTTCGCCGGTATCGCTGATCAGGCTCTTCCACAGAAGGTTGCGCTCTACCAGAAATCGGCGGATTTCCACGGCCAGTTCGGCGGGCGGTTCGGCGTTCTCGCGAAGTCTGTCCACGTTAATCGTAACCACCTCAAGCCCTTTGCTTTTATGAGCTTCGGTCATGTCAGCGATATCATCCAGCTGATCTTCGCTGACTTCATCCCAAGTGGCCCAAAACACAATCAGAACTGGCTTGCCCTTCAATGCGGCCATGTCGAATGGGCGGCCATCGACATCCATGCCCTTCAAACTGGCCACTGGTTTGCCAATCCGCTCAAGAGAAACCTTTTCGCCGGCCAGATAATCAATCAGATCTTCAGACTTGCTTGTTGCAGTCATCGTCTCGATCGCCTTTCGGGCCAAGTCATAACGACCGGCATCGACGATGGTTCGCAGATAGACTTCCACAAGTCCAAGCTGGACATGAACGGGTACGATCAGATCTTCATCCTTGGGCTGGGCGGGGGCTGTGAAGAGTTTTTGGACACTTGCAAGCGACTCTTCCAAGGCACCCCGGCGCGCTTCGGCGATGATGTGGGTGGCCTCGGCAAGCGCCCTGATATCAAGTGGTAAGTCTTTTATCAGTATGACTTTTTCAGCGGTTTTTTCAGCTTGACTGAAAAGCTCTTCGTCAACAACGGTATCGAAGTAAAGTCGCCAAAGTTCGTTGGATTCTTCGCCCTGCTTTTTGCCCGCCAGGGTCGCGATGCTCTCCAGCCTCTTGAATTCAGCGGCTGAGATCTCCGCTTGAAAGGTGGCCTCGATTGCTTCCAGGCTTGCTTCCACTTCACCCGTTTTAGCCGCTGCCGGAGGGGCTTGGGCCATCGCCGGCAAGGGGGCTGAATGGATGCCTGAAACACCCATCAAGAGGACGACCCAAGTCTTTATTTTTAATGATGATACGTGAATCATAGCCGTTCACCTCCTTGACACTGTTGGGGATCAGGATTTCGCTGGTCCAAAGAAAGGCTAACCAACGACATGCAACCTAGTTTACCAAAATTGGCAAATTCGAAGAGTCGGTTTTTTGAGAGATTGATTTATTCCGCTCTCGTTCGGAAATCTGGACTTTGAGTCTGAGATTTCGGGCGGAGCCTGACGTTGATTCATAATCTCTGAACGAACAACGTTTTATGTATGCCATGTCCCCTGACATGGCGGGCTTTAGTATTGTTTTTTGAGCGATGCAAGTCCTTTTATATGATATGTTACGCGTGTATTGACTGAAAGGTCCAAACCCCGACCGGTCAGGGGACAGTGCCTACATATGGTCCTAAACCCGCTCTGTCAGGGGACATATATGGCTATTTCAAGGATTATGAATCGCCATTTCAGGATCAGAGAGCTCTCGAAATTCAAATAAAAAAGGGCACGTCCAAGACGCGCCCTTTT
>CAMCFM010000211.1 GCA_945874095.1 Candidatus Kuenenia stuttgartensis | reverse complement strand
CCAGCCTGGCACGAACTTTTCCGATGGCTTCATCCATGGCAAGCATCATGGCGTTGTAAGTACGTCGGCGCTTATCTTCAACCGATTGAAACTTTGCGAGCCGGTCGCTGGTCGCATCCAGCGGAGTATGAACTGCGTTGAATGCGAGGTAAAGGAGCCATGGACTGGTTTTATGTCGATCAATAAATGAAATGGCCTCGCGTGCAAATGCGTCGGTCGTGTAATCTATTTCGTTGACAGGCGTCTCGCCTCTCAATATTCCTTCGTTTTGGAAATAGCTGTGGGCCCCGCCCAGAAATCCAAAAAACTCGTCGAATCCACGTTTCTGCGGATGAAATTCGGGACGGCTTCCCAAATGCCATTTGCCAACAATTCCGGTTTTATATCCTGCCGTTTTCAGGCGATCGGCCAGCGTCGATTGATTGAGGGGCAATCCCTGACCTCCTCCGGATGGGTTGAATTCGTGCCCAAATCGGGTTTGATATCGGCCAGTCAAGAGCCCTGCCCGAGTCGGAGAACAGTATGGGCCACTCACGTATCCATTGGTAAACCGGGTGCCTGCTGCAGCTAGCTTATCAAGATTCGGAGTTGGAATATCCTTGCATCCGTGGAATCCGACATCGGCATATCCCATATCATCACCCACAATGATCAGAATATTAGGCCTGGAATTCCGGCTGGTTTCCGAGTGAAGCTTTGTGGCAAACGGATTCAACAGAAAAACAGCAAGGGTCAAGCAAATCCGTTGGTATTTGTTGAATAGCAATTGCATATCTTTTCTTCTCCTGATAGGTAACTGGGCCTTGGATGTTGAAACACCGATCATGGTTGAAACTGGATTGGGCTTGTGATCATCCCGCCCCGTTCATCTGTCAGGCTGATAAACCAGGTATTGGCCTGAGTTGGTGGTTTAGCAACCGTGACGGCGTTTGGTTCAATCTCGGCCTTAATACGATTCCAGGCCCGATCGGAACGCAATCCTTTGGAGGTTGTATAGTGAAGTGCAGCAGACTTTAAAGGAACACCACTCGTGTACGACATGATCGTGCGGCCATTTTCGAACACGATCTTTCCAGGTACTGGCAGTGGTTTGGTATCGCGGCAGAATGAGTCGATAAATAGGCCGATCTCTTGCGGGGCCCATCCGGGTGGATGACCGTGTGGCATTTGCACTTCAATTCGCATTTGCTTTTGGCCGGGTACAACGTCATAACTTTTCTGGTAGCTGTCCAGTGGGTAATGGACGTCGTTTGTCCCATTTACAAATAAGATTGGAACTTGGCAGTTTTTCAATAGACTTGAAGGGTCGTATGCCTTAATCCAGTCGTGGCGGCGGTTGCCGAGATTGTCAATGGCTGGTTTCTGTACGGACTCGCCTTCGAAGAGGAATCCACAGCCATAAACGGGCACGGCGGCCCGAAATCGATTGTCCACCGATGCGGCCAGACAAGTCGTGTATCCACCCCAACTAATGCCTGTGACTGCTGTTCGATCGGCGATGACTTCTGGAAATGATCTCAGCAACGAATGCGACCTAACGACATTTGATACAGCGTGATACGGCCAATCGTCTGAGATATCGCCGCCGATGGTGTCAAATTTCTGGGAGTGGCCCTGATCAGGCCCTCCGTTGGCCAATCGGGTGCGTTTTTCAGCACTTGCGGCTTGATTTGGAACGGGTACGGATTCTGAATCATAAACAGGATCAATTGGCCGACTGCCGGATAAATCCATTGCAATGGCTGCGTAACCTCGTTTCGCCCACAACCACGCCCATTCGACAAAGGCTGTTCCGCCTCCTCCGTGAATCAGGACCACCCCAGGAAACTTCTGGCCCGGTTTGGCGATCCCAAGAGTGGCGGGTGAGGCATAGAATGCAAAGACTTCCGTCTCATGCCCTTGGTATTTCTCCGATTTGAATTGAAGTGAATGGACTGGACCTTTCTGGGAAATCCAGCGGAATTCAGGCGTTTTCTTAAGCTCGGTCAGATTCCAGGGCCCGATTGTTTCAGGTTTTGATTGAGATTCAGAGGATTGTTTTAACTGTTCAGGTTCGGCTTTGAAATCGATTGCCGAGGCATTTTTCAGTAATATAAATACAATCGTAGTGAAAAAGATGTTTCGCATGACTCAAATGGCTCGATCAAGGGATGGGTTTCTACGTGACAGTCCTTCGGAATATTTTCAGAGTACTTCTTTCTGACGACATTTCCAGAAAAATCTTCCAGAAGATCACAAGTGTTGATGAAAAAACGGGGGATGATCGTCTGTGATCTGATCACTTCAGCCAACTTTTACATCGAACATTCGTACCGATGACGGCATTCTCGACCTGATCCTAAAAGATTTATTGTTGAAATCTTGGTGAAATGTATGGACATTAGAAGTGTTGTCGTGTATATTAATTAGTTGGCTTTCGTTGCAACCCAATTAGCCGGGACTGCTCACCGGGGGAAGGTACCAGTAGATGTCCGAGTCCGTAGAAGAAGTTTCCGGTTTCGCGGTGATGGGTCTTGACCCACGCCTGATGAATGCTCTCGGATATAAAGACCCTTCCCCGATTCAAAGAGAGGCGATTCCCGTACTTCTCGAAGGTAAAGATCTGATCGGTCTTGCGGGAACTGGTACAGGCAAGACCGCCGCTTTTGCGCTCCCGATCTTGCACCGTCTCCGCTCCGTTCCAACGGACAAGCCCGGAGTGGCTGTCCTGATTCTTACGCCGACTCGCGAGCTTGCGATTCAGGTCGCAAAGGCCGTGAAAACGTATGGAAAGCCGGTCAAAATCGAAGTGATGGCGGTTTATGGCGGTACCGGTTATGTTGAGCAAATCCGCTCGATTCAGCGTGGTGTGGAAATCATTGTTGCCACTCCAGGTCGGGCCCTCGATCTGATCAGGCAGGGGAAACTCCCGCTTGATGCCGTTACCACAGTCGTGCTTGACGAAGCCGACGAGATGCTCAATATGGGCTTCGCTGAGGATATGGACGCGATTCTTTCGGCCACTCCTAAAGACCGTCAGACGATGCTTTTCTCGGCGACCATGCCTCCAAGAATTGAAGAGATCGCCAAGCGGCACCTCCGCAAACCTGTCCGAATCAAGGTTGCAAACGAACTGCCCGCCAGTGGCGAGGTCGCCAAGGTTCGCCAGACGGCTTACATCGTGACACGCGATAATAAGTCGAAGGCCCTTGGCCGCATTCTTGATGTGGAACAACCAGCGTCAGCGATCATCTTCTGCCGCACCCGGTCCGATGCTGATGGTCTGGTCGATGTTCTGACCAACCGCGGATTCAAGCCCCAGGCCCTCCACGGTGGCTTGACTCAGTATCAGCGCGATCAGGTCATGGGGCGTTTCCGTTCCGGCAAGGCCGACTTGCTGGTGGCGACAGATATTGCTGCTCGCGGATTGGATATCGCTCAACTTTCGCACGTGATCAACTTCGACCTCCCGACAGATCCAGATCAGTACGTTCACAGGATTGGTCGGGTTGGGCGGGCCGGGCGGGCCGGTGTTGCCATCACTCTGGCCACATCGCGTGAGCAATCGGGCCTGAATCAGATTGAACGCGTGACCAAGCAGAAGATCGTGATCGCCCCGATTCCGACTGCGAAAGACCTCAACGTCTCTCAGATTGACCGGACTCGCCAGCAGCTTCGCGAAGCATTGGCCAAGACGGATGGTCTTAACGACTTGCGGGAGCTGGTAGGGGAACTGGGTCAGGAATTTTCTCCAACCGATGTGGCTGTAGCCGCCCTGTCGTTACTTCGTGCTCCGGCTCGTCCGGAAGATGAGACAGATTTCCCGCCTGCTCATGACAATCGCGACAGCCGTGACAGTCGTGACAGTCGTGACAATCGCGATAATCGTGACAATCGTGGCTTCAGGCAGGAAAAATCTCGCCCTGGCACGAATGCTGTGGAAGAACGGTCAAAAGCCGGTCGACGGACTGCGTCTCATGGGATGGCCCGCATTTACTTTGGAATCGGTCGCGATGCAGGAGTCGCACCCCGCGATTTGGTCGGGGCAATTACCAACGAGGCTGGAGTCCTTGGTAAAGATATCGGATCCATCGACCTGACGGACCGGTTCGCCTTGGTCGAAGTTCCGCACGCACTGGCTGAGTATATCGTGGAAACGATGCAAGGCGTGCGAATCAGGGGCCGAAATGTCACTGTTCGAACCGACCGACCACCATTGCAATCTTCAAAATCCGAAGGTCGAGTGCCCTTGGGCGCTTGATGGGTTCGAGTCATGGAAAGCTTTCAGCCATTTGAAGTATGTCATGGCTGAATTCTATTCATTCGTCCAACTTGTTCCGATTTGAACTCGTGCCTGAGAAATTGATTCTCAGGCATTTTTTTTTACCCAAACTTGCCCAATCATTGAGCCAATAAGGCTTTCATGACGGCCAGATCTTTGGCGTAACTTGTATTATTATATAGGTTTGTGCTTTCCGAAGGGTCGGATGCATGGTCGTATAGTTCCGTGCCCGCCTTGCCTCCATCCCATTCCGTATATCGAAATCGTTCCGTCCGCACGGATCGGCCCATGATCTGACGGACCTTGCTCTTCTCCGACTTCGCCTTCACAGCGGGCTCGTTGCGGTTGTTCACTGTGCGGCTGACCTGCGTATAAGCAGGGTGATTCCAGCTCGCCGAGGGATTGTCAAGCAACGGGGCCAGGCTTTCGCCATCGGTCTTAGGGGCATTCAGTTGGCACAAATCGGCCAGGGTTGAGTGCAGGTCCACCAACTCAACGGTTCTACTGCTCGACTTCCCATTGCCTTTCCGGCCAGGGGCATAAATGATCAGAGGAACTCTGGCAGATTGCTCGAAGAGGCTCATTTTCATCCACTGGCCACCATGTTCGCCAAGCAGATATCCGTGGTCTGACGCAAACACGACGATCGTCTTGTCAGCCAGTTTCAACTCCTCAAGCCTCTTCAAAACCCGTCCTACGTGAAAGTCCATCTGGCTGATGGATGCGTAATAAGCTCTTGTAAAGCTCGATAGTTTTTCGTTGTCAAGGCCGTAATTGGCAGGCTTGATCTGAAACGCGATGGCAGGAACTTTGTCGAGCCCCTCAGGTGATGCCGATGGAACGGGAAACTTTTGATCGTCGTAAAGCTTGAAAAAAGGCTCGGCAGCGACACAGGGCACATGCGGTCGGTAAAAGCCACCGGCGATGAAGAACGGCTTGTCCTGCGATTTTTCGATCATCCCAATCACGCTGTCAGCCACTTTCCCATCCGTATGATCAAGCCCATCCCCAGCTGTTTTCAGCCAGCTCATCGACGCGCCTAAGCCGATTTTGGGTGTGAAGTTGATCAAATCCGCTTCCTCATCCTTGTCGCGACCACGCGGATTGACCGTCTCCTGCCATGAAGCTGGATCGTCGAGCCCGGCTGTGCCGATTCCACCTGGCACCCCATAGTGATAGAGTTTGCCGACCCGACTCACGTAATAGCCTGCCTTCTGAAAGGTCTGGGGCAGGCTCACCGCTTCCGGTAAGTTTTTGCGGAACTGGGTTGCGTTTTCGTAAACTCTAGTTGTGTCAGGTCTAAGGCCAGTCAGGAACGACGTTCGCGAGGGGTTACAGAGAGGGAACTGGCAGTAAGCACGGTCGAATCTCACGCCCTTTTGGGCGAGTGCGTCCAGATTGGGAGTTTTTACCACCTGATCGCCATAACACCCAAGCCGATTCGCCAGATCGTCAGAAACGATGAAAAGTACGTTAAGTTTCGTGTCAGAATGCACTTCCAGTGTATTTATATGCGAAATCACCATCGTCGCGATGATCTGCAAAATCCGTTGGAATCTGATACCTCTCATGGAAATGCCCCTGAAATTGTTGGCTTGAATGTGATGGATCCTCACAGCTTATACGACCGGTGAATCGAACGCCATAGTTCCAAACTTTTGTTGTCTGCACTTGAATTAAACCCGGATCTAAACGGCTTGGTTTATGATACATCATTTCAAAAACACTCTATGGAAAATCCAAATAAGGCCGATCCGACTGCCCTTTGCAATCTCTGAGCCGATGATATGTCAATCGAAAGGCTTTCCTCAAATGGTATTTCCGAAGCGCCCCCACTGCATATTCCGAGCACGATGGGTAATGCAGGCACTTCACTCCACACCGTCCCAATAACTTTGAAACTGTGGCCTGATATATTCGGATCAACCCTATCAAACACCAGTTCAAAGCTCTCATGCATCACTCACAAGCTCGTTGATCGCATCCATCACCCGGCTGGCTTTCTCTTCGCTGATAAAGACAATCTCCACCTTGTAACCCTCCATTTCTATCCTCACAAAACACCTCCTGCCCTGCTTCTTGAGCTTATTCGGAAGTTCATGCTTTGAAGCCTTCTGAATCTTCTCCAGTGGAAGGCTTCCTGGGGATATCTGAAAACCCTCCTCCCACCTGACCTCCGCTTCGTAAATGACCGACTTGTTTGTCACCATAATAAATCTGTCCGCTGAATGTCGCGTCCCGCATCCTCCTTTAATATCCACCCATTCAAATAAATAAGCCTTCTCCTTAAAGTCAAGCCTGCTCCGGTGATACGATGGGAGCATCTCGTTGATCGGTACTCTGGCTGGCCGTACGACCGGCTTTTGCTTCTGTGGCTCATGAGGCTGCTCCACAAATCCCCATTCTACCTCTTCCTGCACTGGTTGTTCAATCCGGATGCGTTCGCTGGTTTCTGTGCTCCCCTTCTTTAAAATCTCACTCAGCTTCGGGACATATATCTCATGGGCACAGAATGGACAAATATCCAGAGAGTCTGATTCGAAGATATTTATCGATAATTCTTTCTCGCACTCAGGGCAATCGTAAATGATCCTGTCCGCACTCGTATTCTTAAACTCCGTCAGCCTAGATCTTTGTGTCCCGGTCTTTTCCTTTTTCGGAAATAACCCCTTGATCCGTTTCGCTTTGATCCAATCCGTCAAGCCTTCCTTCCACATCTGATCCGTCGGCTGAACTTCGCCCGACTTCACCATCATCTGAATCTGCCAGCTGGTGTATGGACCGTCCGAATCGCCCTCTTCGCGACGAATGTACCACTTCGACCTAGATTTCGTCTTCTTCAACACGATCTCCAAAATTCAATACTCAAATCTCTTCCCGATACGCTCATATTCACATTATCCATAATCTCTGTCACGGCCTATTCCTGCAAATCCTCCAATTCGCCTATTATATCGTGAACTTCCATCAAGAACCACCTCGTTAAATTCCAAAATCAAAAAACGCATTCCCGCCACATTTTTTTCATGCGGCGGGAA
>CAMCFM010000210.1 GCA_945874095.1 Candidatus Kuenenia stuttgartensis | reverse complement strand
ACAGAATCGGCTGTTTTCTGATCAAGGGCATCAAATGGGAGGGTTTCGAGTCGCTCGACCAGGTTTTGGCTGGCCTGAAGCAGGATCATTCTCTGTTCCTGGGCTTTGCGAATTTTCACATCCGCACTCAAGACCCACGCCATCATACTTAGGGCGATGACAGCCAAGCCTGCTCCGGCGAAGGCATCGACCAGTAGGAAGCCGCGGCGATTGTGTGTGAATCGAATGCTGGAACTTCCATAAATCGTGCAGGTTGAAAGTTTCATTTCAGGACGCCAGCCTCCGGATCAATTCAATCAAAGGACTGAAAAAGGCCAATCCTACGAGTATTACAAGGCTTGAAATGAGCATGGTGAAGATAGGGCTGAATAACTCTGTCAGAATTCGGCAGCGGTACCAGAGGCGGCTTTCGATGGCGTCTGCCAGTTGTTCGAGAGCCCATGAGGCTCGATTTGATTCGGCTGAGGCTTTTAAAAGTGGCTGTTCGGAGGATTTGATCAGGCCCTCTCCACGAAGTGCGTCAAGCCAGTCTACACCTGCCAGCATGGCTCTGCGAGCTCTAAAAGCACGGCGACGGAGTTGGCCACGCATCGACCAGTCGGAAAATATCATCATACATTCGTCGATCGGTTTTTCAGCCTTAATGGTATCGGCAAGACCACGTAAAACACTGGCCCTTTCGCCGGTGGTGATCCACGGTACGAATCGGCCCAGAAAGCCCATTCCGCGTCCACTGTGATAAAGGGCGGGTATATACATGATGGCGACGACTGCAAAAAAGCCAATATTACTGACGATAAAAACGCTGGCAGACGACGAATAAACGGATGTGAAAATAGTGAATGATGTGGGTAGTGAAATTCCAAAGTCGTTGAAAATTGCCTGCATTTTTGGTGCGATGAAATAATTCAGGAATCCTCCAATAGAAATCACCTGGGTTGTGACCATCAGAAAATAAACTGAGATATCGACCAATGGTCGCAAGGCTTCCATTCGGCTTTGGCGAACTCGTACGATACGATCCATGGATGCCGTTGTTCCGCCTGCGAATTCAGCCACCCGAAATGCAACGCGTTGATCCAGAGGCATCACTCCAGGTGTGATTGCAACGGCATCTGCCAGTGGTACACCTGATTCCAGTGTTTGTGCCAGCCGGACCAGCCTTCGGCCATAACTTCGCCCGCATTGAGGTGAAAATGCCCGAAGGCCCACTTCCAGAGGCAGTCCCGTGCGGTGTGCGATTGCGACCAGTTCCAGGAAAGCATCCTGAAATCCCGATTTTCGCCGGGATATCGTGAAGCTCAGGCCAATCATGAGGCTGATTGCAAAAAAGAATGAGAGTATAAAGAGCGCCTGAAGGTGGTTCTGGAAGAGCTTGATGACGCTGAAGATTAATGCCGCTGCAACGACCGCAAAAATCAAGTTCTGGATGCTCAATCCACCACCGCGCTTAATGCGTCGCCGGGCTTTTGGCGGAACGGGCGAATCCGTGGTTGTTGAGTTCTTCATTGTCGATTGCATTTCAAGGGCTGTGTTGGTAGACCTTTTAGGATTTATCCTGAGAGCCTGCTGATCATGGAAATCAGGGGCAGGAAGATGGCAAGAGTGATTACCAGGATCAGCCAGCTCACCACCAGAACGGCCATGACGGTGAACAGGGAGCTTAAAAAACGGGTCTGGCTACGGCTTCTGGCTTCAAACAGGGCGGCACTCACCCGCAAGCCTTCCGCGCCGCCTCCACCATTCTGCTGAGACCATCGAACAAGGTCTGCAAC
Organism: Candidatus Kuenenia stuttgartensis; assembly: GCA_945874095.1. GTDB lineage: Bacteria > Planctomycetota > Planctomycetia > Isosphaerales > Isosphaeraceae > QWQI01. Next base: position 5,537 of record CAMCFM010000210.1, on the reverse strand, counting down.
TCCTTCGGGGACAGCCACTTGAAGGTCGAGAGCTGTCGCCAGATCGTCGCCATGACGCACCATGTCGATCATGTCGTCCGTGGCCTGAGCGATCTTTCCAGTGAGCATCATTCGGCAAATGGTGAGTGAATCGGCGAGCGGGCAATGGGCTTCGACAAGTTCCGCCATCGTCCGGCAAAACTGAGAAAGATCAAGCCATCGGTGGATCGACCCATTGATCCAGCTTGAAACCAGTAAAAGCAGCCCTGTTGCAAGCAGAGGGGGCATGATCAGGCCGGCCCAGCCGAGTTTATTGCTTAAATCAGCAAGCCCGACCACAGCTTGGGTGATGCTGGGCAGGCTCAAGCCAAAGTCGCGAAAAATCGGGACCATTTGTTCCGATACCACCCACATGACGATGCCGAACAGAAATGAGCAGGAGAAGATCAGGAGGATGGGATAGGTCAATTTTAGCCAGAAAGTGCGAGTCAATTCCGCACGATCCTGCTGGTATTTGAGGATCCGAAATAAAGTCTCGGCAGGGGTGCCTGTGCGGAGGATGGTGCGGAGGATCCCGCTGGCTGCCGTGCCTGTCGAGGCTTGGGCCCGGTCAATCGCTTCCTCAATCGAAACACCTTCTGAAATCGAGTTCCCAACAAATCGCATGGAATTGGCTAGTGCTTTGCTGGGCATATCATTAGCCATGCCCAGAAGGACCTCCGGGAGCGGCAATTCTGCCTGAGAGAGTCGGCCCACGATCTCTGTCAGCCGGCTCATTTCTTCAACTGTCAGCCCAAATGAAGGCCTGGGAGGGACTTGTGGCGTCTGGTCGATCATGACCGCACCGCCAGTTTCGATATGTAATCGGCGACATAAGAGCGAATCATGTTATGACAGGCTCCGATAAAGCGAGGTGAGCGGCAGAAACATCATCAGCCCATACATCAGCGTAAAAAGGCCGCCAATCAGGACGAGACAGAGAACCGGGAGCAGGCTGGTGCTGAGAATCATTCTGTCGCGGGCCAGCCGATTGTAATTCTGGGCGATCAGGCGGAGGCTTGCGACGCGATCTCCGGAAGGCCCTCTCCAAGTCACGGCCCAAGCGCCTAAAACGGGCACACCGGCAGCTTTCCAGTCTTCAATTGAGGGCTGATGGCCGGCCCTGAGCAGGGCTGTGATGGCTTGCGTTTTTTCGATCATTTGACGATGACCACCAACTCGGGCCGCCAGTTCGACAGCGTCGGCTTCGGGCGTGCCGTGTTCGATCAGGACGGCCATCATGTCGGTCCAGTAAGCCATTCGGGAATCGCTCCAGGCTTTGCCGAGAAATGGCAGGCGTTCCGCATGGCGTTCGGCAAATCGGCCGAATCGGATCCCTAAAAGACTGATCAGGAAGAGACTTCCAGCGATGACAATGACCCAGGTTTCAGGATTGAACAAGCCTTTGACCTGCGTGCTGAACTGGCCGATGAAGGTTAGCCAGCCTGGTATAAGGGAGCGGGAATCGATCATGGTGTCGAGCATAATGGGTACAATCTGAGTCAGAACAAACAGGCTCAGGAGGGTTGCAACCACAGCGACTATCAAAGGATAGATCATAGAGACAACGGCCAGACGGCGCGATTCCTGACGGAGTCGGGCGAGTCGGGTGAGGTCGTCGAGCATTTCTGGCAATCGCCCAGACTGCTGGCCCGCCTTGAGCAGGGCGACATATTCGCCGGGTAGGGTGGTGGAGAGTTGAGCGAGTGCTGTTTCGAGGTTCTGGCCTTGCTGGAGGCGATCGGTGAGTTGGCGGATCAATGAGCCAGTTCGACCGGGCCAGTCGGCGGCTACGGCCCTGAGGCCAGACTCAAGCGGTAGGCCTGCACGTAAGATACCTGAAAGCAAGTTGTTAAATGCGATGAGATCTTCGGCCCTAAGCTCGGTAAAGTCACCATGTGATGAAGGTGGACCGCTGGTTGGCCGAGTCATGTCATTCCTGAAGCGGATTGGTAGTTTTAGAAGTCGTGTGATTGTTCAATTTCAGTAGAAACGAAACCATCAGCCGTGTCAATCAGGTGCAGATGAGAATATCGGATTTGATCTTTGTATCGCTAAATTTTGAAGGGAAAGGTGTAGACATGATTCCGGCTGAGGACGTTTAATACCTACTGGATATGAATCTGTTGTGAGTCATATCATCCATACATAGTGAAATGGAAGGGAACGAATATGCGTATTTCCGAATCAACAATCAAAGCGGCGATTTCTCATCCTGACATATCCATTCAAGTTTGTGCTGCGAATTATTTTAAAAACTCGTTCTCAACAGACCCGGAAATAGCGACTCTTATACTCAAGCACTTGTCGGATGATGGAATGGAATTGAGTCAGAGTAGTTTGATTTTTAATCTTGCAAATTTACATTTGACAGAAGAAAATATTGAAACTTTGATTAAGCAGCTGAATATAGAATCAAACGACGTTAATCATTTACGCGCAGCACTCTGCATAGCATTGATAAGAACTGACGGAAATCAATTTCTGGATCGGTACCAGGAAATCATTGATTCGCGGTATTTTTTTCAGCCAATGCTGCATATTTTCAAGCTTCGTAAGGAATTGCTTGCGTATGATGAGTCGAGATGCTGGAGGGAGCTCGAAGACTACTGCATGAAGCGAACCGCTTATCTCATTTCACTTCCCAATGAATATAGGTATTATGGTGAATTTGACATTGCCTGGTGTTTCGCAGATGCTATCGTCCGATTGGGTTGGAATTGCGAGGAGCGAATTCTTTCAATTCTAAGTCAGGATCTTGTTGACAATAAAACAGAAAATGGGATGGATGCAACTGGACTTGAATTTCTTCAGGATGTCGCTGTTCACATTGCTGGTTTATTAAAGATGGAATCAATGGTTCCTGTCATGGTTTCGAGGATATACGGTACCGAGGAAAGCGAACATTGGGAACGGTCAGAGGTGGATTCACTCATCAGGATCGGGACACCTGAGATTGTAGACCTGATTGCCAGTAATTATCTCCTTTCGAATGAGGAGTTTCAGTATCATTCGAAAGACATATTGGAGAATATTAAAACCGATCACGCTTGCAACACATGTCGTCAACTCCTTGCAATGACTGATAATCTAGACCGTCGATATGATTTGGCTGAGGCCATGCTTAATCACTTTGAGACGGATGCCATCGAATTTGGTAGGGAATTGGTTTTAGGGAACGAAGAAGACATGTCATCCGAATTTCTGAGAGAAAATCTGATTCAATGCTGTACCATCATGGATCAATTCTTTCCTGAATTCGATGAAGTGTTAAGTTTGGTAAATGGAGATGGAGATGGAGATGGAGATGGAGATGATTATGAAATTAGTTTTGATGGAGGTTTTGATGGAGGTTTTAATGAGGAAGAAATGATGAAAATGTTTCAGCAGCAGTTGGCCTATGAATTACAATCGCAGAATGATTACTTTTCATCTCAACCCATGACTGATGGTGGTGTTTCAACGGCTGATCAAAGACAGATTCCAATCGCAGGGAAAACTTTTAAGGCAGGAAGAAATGACTCTTGCCCATGCGGCAGTGGCAAGAAATTCAAGAAGTGCTGTATGAATCATTGTTAAGTTTTAGAATATTCGAAAAATAAAAAAAGGGTGGAATCTGAATGATTCCACCCTTGCTTACAGTTCGTGCAAATGCAATCAGTTGGCCAGAGCTTTTTCGATTGCGGCGGTGACTTTTTCGCTTTCAGGGCTTTCGCGTGGCTCAAAACGGGCGATGATTTCGCCGTTCTTGCCGACCAGGAACTTGGCAAAGTTCCAGCCGATGTCGCCTGAGAATCCTTGAGCGTTGGTCAGTTCCTTGTAGAGAGGGTGAATACCTTCGCCCTTGACCACGATCTTTGAGAACAGTGGGAAGCTGACTTCGTAGTTCGACTTGCAGAATTCCTTGATATCAGAATTCGAGCCTGGCTCTTGCTTGCCGAATTCGTTGGCTGGGAAGGCCAGAACTTCGAAACCCTTGCTGTGGTACTTCTTATAGACCTTTTCAAGGCCTTCGTATTGAGGTGTCAGGCCGCACTTGCTGGCGGTGTTGACAATCAAGAGAACCTTGCCCTTGTAGGCGTCGGCCAGCTTGACTTCTTTGCCGTCAATATTTTTGACTTCGTGGTTCAGCACGTTGGCGCCAAAGGCCAAAGCCTTACGGCCAGCCAGGATAGCAGCAGAAAATGCGACGAAAACGCGTCGTGAAAGCTTCATCAGTCGTTGCTCCTCAAGAGGATTGATAGCAGAAATCCGAACCGTGTAGCCCTGATCCTAACCGTTGGTCGATTGAGTCGCAAGGCTTCCTTTGTTTAAGATGATCGTATTCGCTGTGAAATCAAGACCCTGACCGTCAAAAAATCGGGCGGTCAAGTTCAAGTCCATCAATATGAAGAGATTATGAACGAATCTTTCCGGACAGAAGGCGCGATCAGAGCTTTGGCAAACGCGGCCTTGCATGCTCATCAGGATGGTCGCCGTCAGGTTGAACCGATGGACCTGCTCTATGCCCTTCTGGCCGATGAAGAGAGTCAGGCGGCGGTTCTTCTAACTCGGTTTGGAATGACAGAAAATGCACGATCAGAATGGGTTACAGCACAATCTGGTTTGGCAGGAGCTAGTGAGTCTGCCATATCCGAGACCGTTCAAGAGTCCCCAGTTTCTCAAAAGATCACGCATTCTCAGCCTTTGAAAATGGCCTTGGCCGATGCTGATATTTACCTGAGAGCCATCGATCGCTCCCGGCCGGTCGGTACCGAAGAAATTCTTTACGGCTTGATTAGCAGCAATAAAGAGGCGGCTCGCGAGGTTCAGAAACTGGTTGCCGAGATGGACCGATTGAAGAACTATTTTCATCGCCAGACGGATGAAGAAACCGAGTTTTTGCCCTTGCCTGAAGGTTGTGATCCACTGGTTTTGATTGATTCCGTTGAAACCGCCGACATCGCCAGAATTATCGATGCCGCATCAAACCGGGTACGTGAGGGGCTGAGGGTGATTGAGGATTATGCGAGGTTTGCGCTTGATGATCCGTCTTTGACACGAGGTTTGAAGGATGTCAGGCACCGGCTGAAAGAGGCGATGACGGGCTTTCCAGCCGAGATGATTATTCCACAACGTGATACCAAGGGGGATGTTGGGACGCATATCATGGCGGTTGATGAAGGTATTCGCACCAGCCCGCGAGATGTTCTGATCGCAAATTTTAAGCGGGTGACTGAAGCCCTGAGATCGCTGGAGGAGTATGCAAAGCTATTTGATGTCTGGGTATCAGGCCGATTTGAAGTGCTCAGGTACGACCTTTACACGCTTGAGAAGCGAATGATTTTAGCCGTCACAGGCGTTCGCACATTGGCATCGGCCAAACTCTGTCTTTTGATTGGCAATTTGCCAACTCTGGGAGATTTGACGTGGGTCGTGTCAGAGGCGATTGAGGGAGGCGTGGATTTTATCCAGCTTCGGGAGAAAAACAGGCCTGATCGAGTCTTGCTGGAACATGCCCGGGAGTTGCGAATTCTGAC
>CAMCFM010000209.1 GCA_945874095.1 Candidatus Kuenenia stuttgartensis | reverse complement strand
GTCGATTCAGTGACTTTGGACCCCGCCAGCCCGAAGCAGCTCAAATGGGCTGAAACCACTGTCAGCACAGGTATTTGGGTCAATGGGGCCAGCGGCCGGACCAATAATCTGGTGAGCGTTCAGCAGTTCGGCGATGTCGAAGTGAAGCTTGATTTCAATGTCCCCAAAGGCTCCAATTCAGGTATCAAACTTCAGGGCCTTTATGAGATCCAAATCTATGATTCATTTGGAGTTACAAAAGAGAAGTTCGACGCCTCGGGCATGGGCGGTGTCTATCCCAGAGCCGAGCTTTTGCCACGTTATCATCATATTGACAAAGGCTATCCAGCCAAAGTGAATCCATCCGCCGAGCCTGGCCAGTGGCAGTCCATGCACATCCTCTTCCGGGCCCCCAGGTTCGATCAGGAAGGCAAAAAAACCGCCTCGGCCAAGTTCGAAAAAGTCCTGATCAATGGTCAGACCATCCACGAAAATCTGACCGTGCCCACACCCACCGGTCATGCCTACGTTCTGCCGGAAGTGCCTGTGGGACCAATCTTTCTGCAAGGCGATCATGGCCCTGTGGCGTTCCGAAACGTGAAGGTCAAACCCTTGGGCAATCGCCCAGTTTCCTGACCAGTCTGGTATGATCAACGTCTGAGAACAGAATCTACACCTTTAGGGAGCGACCTGAACATGTCTGCCACTGCAACGGAACCCGCCTTGGAATTCCCCAAACAAAGACGCTTATTCATTGGTGGACAATGGGTTGAAGCCATCGGCGGTGGTCATCTGGATGTGATCAATCCGGCAGATGAATCGGTCATCACCGCCGTTGCCCACGGCCGCCGCGCCGATGCTGACAGGGCCGTGGCTGAAGCCGTGAAAACCTTCCCAACCTGGAAGGCCTTAACGGCTTACGACCGCGCCAAGATTCTAAAGAAGACCGCCGAAATCATTCGCGAACGGGCCGACGCGCTCGCCAGAACCATGACCATGGAGCAGGGCAAACCCGTTCCTGAAGCTCGTGCTGAGGTCATGCAAACGGCCGACACCTTTGAATGGTTCGCAGAAGAAGCCAAGCGTTCCTACGGCCGCATCATTCCGAATTCCGTGATCAACAAACGACATATGGCAATATCGCACCCTGTGGGTGTGGTCGGAACCATCACTCCATGGAATTTCCCGATGGCACTGGCCAGCCGGAAGATCGCCCCCGCATTGGCCGTGGGATGTACCGTCGTGAGCCGCCCGGCCGACCAAACGCCCCTCTCACTGATTGGCTTGTTTGAATGTCTTGAGGCTGCTGGACTTCCAGCTGGTGTAGCCAATCTTTACATCGGTTCAAGCCGTGAATTTGCGGACGCTCTATTTGAAGAACACGCCGTTCGCAAGATCAGCTTTACGGGCTCTACCGAGGTTGGCAAAGAGTTGATTCGCCGATCGGCCGACCATGTCAAACGCATGAGCATGGAACTGGGCGGCCACGCGCCTTTGATTGTCTTCCCCGACGCCGATGTGGCCCAGGTAGCCCAAGCCGCCGTGATTGGCAAGTTCCGGAACAACGGGCAGGTTTGCATCAGCCCTTCACGATTCTTTATCCACGAAAAGATTGCCAAAGAGTTCACGGAAATTGCTGTAGAAATCGCCCGTAACCTGAAGATGGGCAATGGCTTGGATGCTGGCACACAAGTCGGCCCGATGTTTGAGGCCAAGGCCATCGCCAAGGCCCAGGAACTGGTGGACGATGCCAGGGCCCACGGGGCCTCGATCCTGACCGGCGGCTGCCGATCGTCAAAGTTCGACAAAGGCTTTTACTATGAGCCGACAGTGCTGGGGAATGTCGATAAGTCGATGCGGATCCTCAATGAAGAGCCGTTCGCGCCTGTCATGCCACTTCTGAGCTTTGGAAGTCTTGAGGAAGTGATTGCCGCTGCGAACAACACGCCTTATGGGCTTGCAGCATATGTCTTTACCAACGATTTAACCACAGCCACACGGATGGCGGAAGGCTTGGAAGCCGGGATCATTGGGATCAACGACCCCGTCCCTGCCACCCCACAATGCCCATTCGGCGGAATGAAAGAATCCGGACTTGGTCGCGAGCTCGGTGTGGAAGGGCTCGAAAGCTATCTCGAGACGAAGTATGTTTCGATCGGCCTGAGGGGCTGATTTCAAGAGCGCTGGGGCATATGGCCAAGATTGGACATCATGCCCCATGCCTTTATGTTGATTAGGCCTCCGGATGAGGCAGCAATTAATAGAATGTCCGAAGGACGTCATAAAACAAACGAGAAACCATCTTGGTACTGGGCCATATAGGCACAGCACCAAGAGCAATGGTTCTACCCAATCCCACGTAATTTATCGCTTCTTCTTACCCTTCTTGCCGCCCTTGATCCGCCCCTGCGAATTGACCTTGGGAGGTTGCGGTTTGGCTCGTCCGCCTTCAAATTTCCGTCTTGGGTGCGGGCCTTCGTCCGGCTTCCTTGGTCCGGGTCTCCCACCACCCATCGGTGGGGCAATCGTTCGTCTGACGAACGGAACCAGCGGATCCCACTTCATGTCGGCAGGGACCAAAAAGAGTTCCCGACGCTCAATGTCAATATCGGCCACTCGCAGACGGGTCCGGTCTCCAAGCCGGTATTTCTGGCCACCACGCTTGGCGATGATCGACCGGCTGGCCTCTTCATAATACCAGAGCGAATCGGCTCCGAGATTATCGATCCGAACCAGCCCATCCACTGGCCATTCCACAAGTTGCGCGTAGAACCCGTAGTCTTCCACACCCGTGATGATCGACTCAAAAACCTCGCCCACGTGGTCTTGCAGGTGCAACAGAATCTTGAGCTTGATCAGCTCGCGTTCAGCCGCAGAGGCCTTCCGCTCCGTGCGGGTACACTCCTCGCCAATCGCCACCAGTTCGTCATAGTCTGAGAACGGCTTCTTGCCCCGAATCAGGTCGAGAATCTGACGGTGCGAGACCAAGTCGGGATAGCGCCTGATCGGGCTCGTAAAGTGACAGTAATCCTTACTGGCCAAGGCATAGTGGCTGATCTCTTCGGGCGTGTAACTCGCCTGCTTCAGGCTTCTCAACAGAGCATAGTGAATGGCGTGCTGCTCTGGCTTCCCAGCCGTCTCTTTGAGCAACTTTTGAAGCTCAAACCGATTTTCGGGATCTTCCACATGATACCCAACCTCTTTGGCAAACTCTGCAAGCCCTTGCAGTTTCAGGGGATCCGGGTTCGGGTGGGCACGTCTCAGGAACGGCACTTCAGCCTGAGTGATCTGACGGGCTACGGCTTCGTTGGCCGAAAGCATGAACTCTTCGATCACCTGGTGGCTGTCGTCGTTCACGACCAACTGGGCACCCTTGGCATGTCCATCATCGTCCAGGGTGAGCTGAATTTCAGGCAGGTTCAGCTCAAGGGCTCCACGACGGAACCGCCGTTCGCGCAAGATCATGGCCAGCCTGTGCATACGTCCCAAAAGCTGGCGTACATCCTCGGCCACTTCCAGGCCAGTCACTGGCTGGTCCGGTGGCGTCATCATCACGCTGAAGGCCTGTTCGTAGCTGAACCTCTGGCGGACCAGAATCACCGAACGATGCACTTCCGAACTCGTGACCACGCCTTCGGTTGAGAAGTGAATCTCCACCGTCACGGCCAGCCGTGGCTCGCCGGCCTGAAGGCTGGCAAGGCTGTTGGAAATGATCTCAGGCAGCATCGGCACGACCAGGTCGGGCAGGTAGACGGAATTTCCCCTTCGGCGAGCTTCTGTGTCGAGAATGCTGTTGGTTTCGACAAACGCCGAGACGTCGGCAATGTGGACTCTCAGCCTCCAGTGCCCATTCTCGTATTGATGAAGGCTGATGGCGTCATCAAAGTCGCGAGCCTTGGCTGGGTCAATGGTTACGATCAGATCGTCGCGAAAATTCGTCCTGTTCGGGAACTTCCCATCGGCCAGCATGGCTTCGAAAAGTCGGGCGTGGGCCCGGGCTTCTGCCTGAACTTCCAGAGAGAATTCTGGGTCAAGTTCGTAAGCATGAAGGATCATCTGCGTTTCCACGCCCTGTTGACCATGCTGCCCCAGGACAGCCACAATCACGGCGGCCCCTCGGCGATCCATGGTCGGATATCGGGTGATTTCCACCGCGATTTTATCTTCGACGCGAACCCGTTTCGCTCCCGGATCGCCCAGCTCCAATGGCTCAGGGAACTGAGTTCCATCGATCCTGACCCAGCCCTTGCCGCGTTCTTCGTAATAAGTCCCGACAAATTTGCCGGCGGCACGCTTCAGGATTTCGACAATTCTGGCCTCGCCAGCGCCTTTACTTTTCGTGCTCTTGACGCGCTTGACCAGGACCTCGTCGCCCGTGGCAGCATCGGCTGAATCGCCTGGAGAAATAAACAGGTCGAATTGCTTCGAGCCAGCTCCGAGCTTATCCATCGGTCTCAGAAAGCCAAAGCCGCGAGCATGACGTTTGAAGATGCCTCTGATCAGGTTTTCATCGCGTTTTTCGGCGGTACCTTCAGGTCGTTTCAGGATCCGGACAGGCTCGATCTTGCCAAGTCGTGTGGGCAGGGCGAGCGTTTTCCCACCACCCATCACAATTTTGCCCATCTTGAGCAGCTTCTTCACAGCTCGTCTGAGGGTAATGCTTTGGATGGAATCAAAGTTCATGCGTCGCGCAAGAGCCTTGACAGTCAAGCTTTGGCCTTTGTGATCCGTCAGAACCTGGCGAATTTTCGGCCAAATGTCGGCCATGTCTGGCTCAAGCACATTGGCTGGATTGCGCATGGTGGGAGCTTCTTCCATATCAGAAGCTTCAATCAGGTTATCAGGATCGTCCGTAAGTTCTTCGGATTCATCAAAATCAGTCATGTTCGATTACGCCTCCCGGCGAAAATATTTCGGGGACGTACCCGAACCAGAGTGGTCGATTTCCACAAATCGACCACTTTAGAAATTGTATCGGAGAAAGGCGGTAAAAGACCAGTGTGAAGGGCTTTACTCGTCGCCAGTTGTTAAGGATTGCCCCAGAGCTTCTGCTCCACCGCCCTTGAAAAGCCTGCGATTGAGACTGTTCTGATAAGGGGTCCAGGTGCTGTCGCGATGCGGGTGATCTTCGATCTCTTTGGTGATGGCGTGGAGCTTGGCATCCAGGTTGTCAATGTGATGCAGGAACAGGGCTTCCGGCGTCATCGGAACCTTGGGCGACCCAAATTCAAGGGTCCCGTGATGGCTTACGATCATGTGCTTCAGGCGCAGCCCAAGTTCCACGGGGAACGGCTCGTCGGTCAGCTTTTCGGCTTCCTTGATCTTGGCTGTCAGCATCTCGACACCCATCACCAGGTGGCCAATCAACTGGCCTTCATCCGTATAGGAGTAAGTCCGGTCGTACGCCAGTTCGTCCACCTTGCCGAGGTCGTGCAGCAGAATCCCAACCATGAGAATGTCTGAATCGACGATCGGATAGAACGGCAGAATCCGTTCCGAGACTTGCATCAGTGTCACGATATGCTCCAGCAGACCACCATGATAAGCATGGTGATTTTTGACGCCAGCCGGGGCAGACATCAACTTGGAGATCAGTGGTTCGTCCATCAGTAAAGCGTCGCAAAGTGCTTTGAGATGCACGTTGCCGATCTTGTAGAGAATCTCGCGGAGCTGCTTGAGAAGCAGGACAGGATTGACGTGCGACTGGGGAATAAAATCGCCGGCTTCAATTCCAGCCCCGTTGTGAGGCTCCAGATAAGTCATGATCATCTGCAAAGCGCCTTGGAACACCTGCACCTTGCCACGAACGTGAACATAGTCACCCTCGTTAAAGCCAAGGGCGGAATTTTCAGGGATATTCCAAAGGCGGGCGTCAATCGAACCTGTGCGGTCGCGAAGCTCCAGGAAGAGGTAGGGATTGCCCTGACGATTGGCTCGCGTCTGCTTTTGGACGACCAGAAAAACGTCGTCCACGTTATCGCCATTGTTCAGCTCATTGACAAATCGTCGGCTCATTCGGCTCTCTCAAATTCTCATAGCGACACATCAGTTTCGAATCAAGGATTCTAGGCCCTGAAGATACAAAAGGTCAAGGAAAATGTGGTTTGAGAACTGCTTGCAAGTCGCGCCAAAGGTCTATTTTATGAACTCAAAAACCAGATTCAGAAATTGAAGATGATCCATGCCGTTACGATCAAACGGATGCAATTTTGTAAATTTATCGATCCTGAACTAAGCCCAGAAACCGAACCACCTCGCGTTCCCCCGTCATCATGGCGGGTCGAGCGCGAGGCGGTCTGGATTTGGGTACACCAGCCAACCGTGAAGTCAGCCGATAACACCCGAAAAACGGTTAGATCAATATTTCCGATCCCTAGAAACCTCGACCAACCGAATAAGTTCGTTTCGAATGTACTTCATCATATGTTCAATAGTGAACATACGACGAAACATTCCTGGCGAATGAATGAGGCCGGAAGGTGTGGAACGAGTTGGCGATGATTTTTGCGGGATCACGATCTGTTTCGATCCCACGAAAATACGCACTGAACAAACCGATGTCAAGCCTCTATTTTGCCGAAATTATTTTCACCCTTTATACCCACGTTTACAGATGTAAGGTTTTGTATATTTCAGCAAACTTTTCAGACGGATGAATTCCACTCTGATTCTGAAACCGGAAGTTTGAGTCTGAGATTTGGGGCCAAGCCAACAGCGATACATCATCTTACTGTAGGACATCTCCCCTGACATGGCGGGCTTTGGCTGAACGACGCAACTTATTTTTATGTAATATGTTACACGCGAATTTCCTGAGGAGGGAAATCCTACCCGGTCGGGGACCTTGCTTACAAAATACGCTCCTTAGGAACAGGCAGAAAATAACTTCCGCTTTTTAGGCCAATCGTAGCCAAGCACAGCTTGGCTGTTATCAAGCCGGTCTTGGCGATGCCCCGGTTGTTTATCTTCCGCGAACCAGAGGGTAGATTCATATCATCCCGGTTATTTATCTTCCGCGAACCGGGGGCTAGTGCCCGGCGGCTAGATTCAAACCAAGAAACCGAAGGCTATCGCCTCGTACCTAGCCGGTATTGCGCTAGCCCCGGTTAATTGGTTTTAAAAACGGGAAGTTATTTCCGGCCTGACCCTTAGCGTGATCAGGATTTAACAGCATCACTTCTTAGGCACTCGGCCCATGCTCGCGCGGCGGATGAGTTTGGGGTGATCAGGCAGATCAAAACCTAAGATCGAAAGTTTATTCGTCGTCGTCCTTGTCTTTTTCGTTCTCCTGCTCGACCATCTTCAAATACGACTCATACCGGCATTCGGTAATCAA
>CAMCFM010000208.1 GCA_945874095.1 Candidatus Kuenenia stuttgartensis | reverse complement strand
GCATCGCGAGCGGCGGCCAGCAGCATGGACGAACCTTTAATGGAGCCGATGGTTCCAATCACGGCAATACGAACAGGATCGCCCGGGAGCCATTGTTTTGCAAGTAATCGATCTGGCCTGGACGGTTCCATGTGGGGTCTGACGTCGATGGAAAGGCTTGGAAAATAGCGATTCAGGCGATTTTTAATGTCATGGCTTGGCACATAAACACGTCGCGCATTTGCCAGGCGGTCAGCCCACTGATTGCGATAGTCGTGAATTGCAATTGACACTTGGCGTCCATGATAATCACCCTGACGCTTCAGGCAGCTATGGCAGCCATGCTCATCAGGTTCGCCACAGTATCGGCCTGATTGAGTATGCAAATGGATCCGTGGACAAACGGAATGATAATCGTGCAGTGTCCAGTCGATTGGAATCGAGATGGATTGCAATGATTGAAAGAGTCGCTCAGGTACATCCATCGTGTGATGGACGTGTGCCAGACTTGGCTTGATATCGTTTAAAAGAGCCATGATTTTAGGCGAATCAGGCTGTATGGAACGTCTCCAATGGACTTTCCAATTAGAGTCACGCTCTTCAAAAACGAGTCGTCCGTGCTGATCTGGCCGGGTATATATGGTGCGTACACCTTCAGAAAGAAGCCGGTTGGCCATGTCGCGAACGTGTCGTTCGGTACCCCCTCCACCGATGTGGCTGATGGCCAGAATCAGTGGTCGGTCGTCTTTGACAAATTGCTTTTTTGAAGCAACATACTGCCGTTTAAATTGAATTGTTTTCGATTTCAATTGAGCAGCAGTGCGTCTGGCCCAGGCGATTGGCCCATGTCGTCTGGCAGAGATCAGGCCTCTCCAGGTACCTTTGAGCATGGAACGACGCCATGATCCGTGGGGTGCAATAAATCGAACGGTTTTATTTAACTTATTGATCAGTTTCCATGAAATGGAACCGGTGGCTTCCTGCCACTGAAGCTTCAATCGACGGTTTTCGTCCGCCAATTGCCTGACATGATTTTCGAGGCTGATGATGCGATCATTCAACAGGACTGACGAGCCGGCGTCTTGGCCAGTCTGATCAGAATCTGCTGCGATTTGTGGATCTTGAGGTGTCATCCTGACGGTCATCTCTGTGAAACTCGGAAGGCGTCCGTCCCCGTAGTTGATCTCTGAAACCAAAGATCTTCTAATCATTTAACGGATTATGGCCAGAATGTCAAGACGGATAAAACTGGTAGATTTTAAGGACTCTGTATGACCGGATGAATAGAATTCATAGTGAATCCTGATCATCTTGATCGACGGCAAGATGTTTTATTGGAAAAATCAGTGTATAAAGTGATTCGCGGCCTTCCGTCATGACAAATTGTTTCTGGATAAATTCTGAAAGAGAATCGTAGGTCGCCTCTGACATGGCAGTATGATTTTGAATGGCTTCAGAATCAGGGTCAGACGCCTTGTTCTGGATCGGCTCTGGAGTGGGCCTTAATCCAGTGGATGGGGATTCGGGAATCATTGAGACGGCTTGATTTTTGATGATCTCCTGATGATTCTGGTCCTCGAAACTAAGGGAGATCGCAGAGACTCCAGCAGATCCATCGAGCGGAATACCTGCTTCGATTAATGCTACTTTGAAAGCAAGCCTGAGCTGACTTGCGAGCAGCCAGCGGTCAACGCCTTTTGCGGAGATCCAGTAAAACGATTTTAATACAATTCCGTCAGGCAGCAGGGCGTCGATCAGGACCCGCGGAGTGGGCTGATTGAGAATGGCCGGATGTTTCATCATGATGGAGGTCATGAGCCTCTGGGCTGTGGAAATGGAAACTTGATAACTTGTGATTTTCAGTTCGACCATTTCACGGCGGTTTGGAGCGGCAGTTTGATTGATCAGGATCGACTTATAGACGGTTGAGTTTGGGATACGGACCAAGTGACTGTCGAGTGTCAGAAGGTTGGTGGCCCGGGTTGTCAATGATTTGACAAAGCCGCTGTAGCCATCGACTTCAATGAAATCGCCCACTTGAAACGGGCGTCTCAGACCGAGGATGATCGAGGTGATGAAATTCTCGCCAATCTGCTGGAATGCGAAACCCATGGTAATTCCCAAGACTCCAGCCACTCCGAAGAACGAAAAGAATGGGCCTGTCATGTCCATTAATGTAATTGCGAGCAGAAATGCTGCAATTGGAATCATTCGACTTCCCAATGACAGGATCAGAGTTTTGCTGAGCGGTGTTTGCGAGTCTTTTGACATGACAACGAGGACATATCTCCATAATAATGCATTCAGAAATTGAGCAAACAGAATCACGCCCAGGGCAACAATTAATGAAAGCCAATATCGCTGAATCCATCGGGCCATTTCGCCAAGGCGAGTGAGTAAACGATCGATGGATGTCTGGTTGATATTTTTCGATTGGAGCAGGTTGATTACGAGTCGAACCCCTTCAACTTGTCTTACAAATTCACCGATTCTATCGACCATTTCGTTCGTTCTCACACGTCCTGAGAGGGTGATGACGCCCGTGGAGGCTGAAACCTGAAATTGGTCGAGACCGGGGTACTTGCTCAGGATGGATGTGAGTGTTTTTTCGAGGGAAGCATCGGTAATGTCGTCGTTTAATGTGATCTGCCCGGCTGGCTGCTCGACCCTGATGGATGGATCGGCTGGCTGATTCCCTGGGACCACGACTGCGCTTGAACCGGTTTTCGAAGTGTCGGTTTTTCCTGCAACCTGAGCAACTGCGGAATGAGTGATGAATAAAATCGACATCAGCCAAAGAAACAGGTCAAAGATTAGCGGTTTCATGGGGTTTTTAATCATCGATAGATTGGGCAAGGACAACATCTGGTTTAGTCCTGGATGGATCAAGATGCCTGATTCTGATACGACATGTGACGAGGATCCTGATCCAAAGACCATAGTCGAACCTGTCAAATCAATCAACCGGAATCATGATTTAAAACGAGCCAGATGAGTTTGGATTTGCAAAGGTCCAGGGTTTTTCAAGGAGCGGAACTTAGCTGACTGGTTGAGAATACGAAGCTCCACTTTATCTATAACTCGTTTTCTGATATGATACATTCAGCACTCAATTGGGCCATGAATCGGGATCCGCCTGATTATTGGACAAATTGCAACGTGAAATCGCAATACAAATTCCAGTCCCAAATCCATGACAGATGAAATCGGAATCAACATCATGAGCGATCACGAACCCGTTCTGAATGGCAGCCAGTTTTATGATCTGCCTTCATATGATCAGGTTGTGAAGCTGCTTGGAGCTGGAGTCTGCAAGCGGCTTGGAATTTATCCGATACCGGACGATTTGATGCTTTCGGTGGTGATACCGGTTTATAACGAGTGTCATACCCTGCATTTAATCCTTGAAAAAGTGCGTGCTGTTCCGATCCCCAAGCAGATTATTCTGGTCGACGATTGTTCCAAAGATGGAACTCGGGAACTGCTCCAGCGAATGCGCGAGACGGATAAAGATCTGACGATTGCATTTCATGAAGTGAATCAGGGCAAAGGCGCAGCCCTAAGAACCGGTTTCGGGCTTGCCACAGGCCAGATTGTGATCGTGCAGGATGCTGATATGGAATATGATCCGTCGGAATATCCCAGGCTGATCGAGCCGATTCTGGATGGACGGGCCGATGTGGTGTTTGGGTCGCGGTTTATTGGAGAAACGCACCGGGTTCTGAACTTCTGGCACTCGATGGGAAATCGGTTTCTGACCTGGCTTTCGAATATGTTTACCGACCTGAACCTGACGGACATGGAGGTCTGCTATAAAGTGTTCCGGCGCGAGGTGATCCAAAGCATCAACCTGAAGCAGAACCGATTTGGATTCGAGCCGGAAGTGACTGCAAAAGTGGCCCGATTTCAGGTACCGGCTCGCGATGGACGGCCGATGAGGCGATGCCGGATTTATGAAATGCCGGTTTCATATAATGGTCGTGATTATAACGAAGGCAAGAAAATTGGCTGGAAAGATGGCGTTCAGGCCATTTATTGCATTATCCGCTATGCATTCGGCGACTGAGAATTTCTGTTGAGTAACGATTTGGAAGATAAAAAACAGGGCGTCAAAAATGTCGCCCTGATTTTTGTGAATCCTGAATCAGAGTGATTTGTATTTCATAAAAAGTCGGCCGAGAGCAGCCACGGCGTGTTCGAGTCGTTCGAGATCTTCGTGGTACATGTGCGTGACTTCGCGAGGCAGACGCTTGGCGGAATCGCGAATCTGGTCACGGGAGCCGACCATCTGGGCCAGTACCCTGCCCTTTTCGCCCATTTCGCCGAGATCTTTTCCGGCAGGAACAGCCTTGAGAAGAGCCTCAATTTTTATGTCCCAATCGGCCAGAACACCCATCCATTTGGCGGCTTCAGTGGTGTGATTGCGTTTGGGATAGGTGGGGTTTTTAGGGATTGCGGGGGTAGTTGAACTGGCTTCAGGTGTGACGACGGCGGGTTCGTGTGCCATTTTGGTGGATCTCCTGGTTCGGATGCAGGCGATTCGGACGACTCATCACACCGACAAGCCTTGCGAAATCTCTCTCTCACACTATTAAAAAGGAATCGAGGCCGTTTGTCGAGTCAGATTTTTCGTAGGGTGGGGTGTAGAGGGGGATTGTCGCCAAGCGTTTGAAACGGGATGATCAAGAGATTCTCGCACGATGTTGCGATCGGCGTTGCCATTGTCACCTCTGAAATCGAGCTTCAAAAAGCCATGAACAAGACACATTCGATGTTCCCAAAAAACTGGCCTGGCAGATTGCTCATCGCCTTTTGCTTGACGGGTCTGATTCTGGCGGGCTCGGCCACATCGGCGATTGCCGAAGTGAAATTCGAACTCTCACGACCTGGACACATTCATCCTAAACCATTTACAGGACGTGTTCTTGTGATGTTGGGGCCTGAGAATTCCCGGTCACCAAAATCAGGTCCTGACTGGTTCAACCCACAGCCCATGTTTGCGATCGACGTGAAGGACTGGGCCGTTGATCAGCCAATCAAGCTCGCTGACGGGCCAAATCTGATCTCATTTCCTGCCCCACTCAGTAAGCTCAAGCCTGGGAAATACGCCGCTCAGGCCCTGATGCGAGTCAACATGACCACGCATCGGCTGGGAAATGGCCCGGGGAACGCTTTTTCGGATGTCGTGCAGATGGAAGTCGCTGAGAATCAAGATGTTACCGTAAAGATGGCGATCACAGCGACACAGCCTGAGGATACATTTCCAGAGCATCCACGGGTGAAGCTGGAGACTTTGGAAAGCCCCCTGCTCTCGGCCTTTTACGGTCGTCCTGTCCGGCATCGCGCATCGGTCGTATTGCCAGAAGGTCGAAACGCAAAGACTGCTTTACCTTCAATTTATATCATTCCAGGCTTTGGCGGTGATCATCGTCAGGGCTTGCGGATGGCTGGCCGCAGCGGCGGGATGAATTTTGGGTCTGACATGGTTCGGATTGTGCTCGACCCAGACTGCGTGACGGGGCACCATGTTTTTGCGGATTCTGCGACGAATGGGCCACGTGGGAAGGCTTTGGTGGAGGAATTCATTCCTTATCTGGAGAAGAAATACAATCTGATATCGAAAGCCGAAGGGCGGTTCCTGAACGGCCACTCCTCGGGCGGGTGGAGTAGCTTATGGCTGCAAGTGACTTATCCAGATACGTTTGGAGGCGTTTGGAGCACCAGTCCGGACCCGATAGATTTTCGCGATTTTCAGCGGATTGATATTTATGCCAAAGGCGAAAATATGTTTCGCGATCGTCAGGGCGTGCAACGACCAATCGCCAGGCGTGGGAATCAGCCAGTGGTTTCCTATGAAACTTTTTCGAAGATGGAAGAAGTGATGGGGCCAGGTGGGCAGCTCTATTCTTTCGAGGCTGTTTTCAGCCCTGTTGGAGCGGATAAAGAGCCTAAACAGCTTTGGAACAGGCGGACCGGCGTGATTGATTTGAATATTGCCGAGACCTGGAAGAAATACGATATAGGCCTGATCCTGCAAGAGAATTGGTCCACACTGGGCCCAAAACTGGCGGGTAAGATTCATATAACGATGGGTGATATGGACAGTTTCTATCTCGAAGGTGCAACGCGTTTGATGGGCGAGCGACTGAAGGCCCTGAAATCAGATGCAGTGGTTGATATCATTCCAGGAAGGGATCATGGATCGGTACTGGATTCTGCTCTGGGGCAGCGGATTGACGCGGAGATTCATGAAACCTTGAAGCGTAACGGGATCCCTCTTGAGAAGGTCAAGATGGATGATTCTTCAAAGAAAAAAACCGCAGCGGAGTGACCCAAAAGATGTCGAATTCCACGGAACCGCATTTAAAAGCGGTGATCTTTGATATGGACGGGGTTCTGGTCTTTTCAGAGCCCCTGTTGGCAGAGGCTTCGATCAAGATCTTTGCAGAACGCGGCTTCACGGTGCAGCGTGAAGAATTCAAGCCGTTTACAGGGATGGGCGAGGCCCGATTCATGGGCGGGGTGGCGGAACGTCATGGGATTCCGTTTGATCCTGAGGCTGACAAAGAGCTGCTTTACAAGGTGTTTCTTGAGATGATGCCAGATCGGCTGAAGCCTTTGCCGGGCGTTCCCGATTTTATTCGCGATTGTAAGCGAAATGGCCTGAAAGTGGCCTTGGCTTCGAGTGCGGATAATGTAAAAGTATTTCCGATATTGAAACATATTGGAATTGATCCGTCTGAATTCGACGCGATTGTGACTGGGAGCATGGTGACCCGGAAGAAGCCTGCGCCTGATGTCTTTTTGGAAGCGGTGAGACAATTGGGGGTACCGGCGTCGAATTGTCTGGTGGTGGAAGATGCTGTGGCAGGAATTGAGGCTGCTCTGGCGGCTGGATGTAGGGCGATGGGACTGACCACGGCGTTTGAAGGGCCAGTTTTGAAGGCATCGGGAGCGGACTGGGTAGCTGAGGATCTGGCTCATGTGCCGGCTGAGGCATTGGCCTGGTAGGTTAAAGAAAATCGTTTGGATTCAAGGGTACAGGCGTGGTTTGAATGGATCAGGCCGATGTTTGTACTCTTGAGCTGTATTTGCAGCTTTATTTTTAATTGCAATTCTGTTATCATTTGATTTAAACAAGATCAAATCCAGAGAAGTCGGAGCAGAGCGAAAAAAGATGCCGCAACTGGAACGCGAAGAGTATATTGAGCAGGCTTATTTTTTCTCTGCATTCCGGGAGAGGATGGAGGATGGGCATCCAGCGCAGGATATCCTGGGACGGATTGGCGAGGAATTGTTGTCCACGACAAATCTCCCGCGAGCCGTGAGCTACATGCAGGCTGAATCAAAATTGACCGGCTT
>CAMCFM010000207.1 GCA_945874095.1 Candidatus Kuenenia stuttgartensis | reverse complement strand
AGAATCAGTTAAGGGAAGCTTCTTGATACAAATGGTGGCTAAACGAACTTTAGCCTGGCCTCATACTAGTCCTTCATTCTTCCCGGCAACTTAAAAATGGCGAATCCGTCATGGTTAAGTGCCAATCAAGGAGTTCTCATGGTCTCTTCTTTTCATTCCCACGACGCCATGCGTCGGCTTCTGAGAGTGGCCGTTGGCCTTCCCAAAGTTGCTGACAACCATGCGTCAAAGCCCGAATCGGTCGTGCCTCAACGCTCGACTCACAGTCGGGCGGAATCGGGGGCCTCATATCCCCATCACGATTCCGAGGAGCAATCCCGGTTAGGGTGATCCACCCGCGGCCGTTCTTGTTCCACCAGCAGAACCCATCAAGGCTGTTCCAGATTTCTGGAACAGCCTTTTTTATTTGGCACAAAGTGGTTTTGCGTAAAATAGAGCGGCTCCACAGAATAGGCCATACCGCAAATCTGTCGCGGTTTTCGCAAAGATTCTGACTCCGGAATTTATCCGATTCAGCTTTTTGTCGTTCGCTGAGGTCAGCATCAGAATCAGCCTGCATAATGGTTTAGAGAGACAGTCACCTTGATGATCAACCACCGTAAAAACCGTTGAGAACGAGCACACCATGATTCTGCAACTGCGCAATTGGGCAATCTATAGCTTGGCTGGGTGGATTCTTGCGACAAATCCGATTGCAGCTGAGGAACAGGTCATTATAGAGCGTCTGGAAGATCTGGCCCGCTGTAACCCCAGCCAGCTCGACGCCCTCTTTTCGTTCGGAACGGTCTCTGGGATCCCAACAGGACGACTGCGTGGTCTTCCTCTGGTGAGCCCGGGCAGCAGGGGGGCCATCGCGGCTTCTCAGGGCGGTCGACTGGCATGGTCTGGCAAGCGGATCGATGCGAATGGCCTGGGAGCGATCAACTTCTTTTTTGGAATACCTTCTGTTCGAGCCAACACACGGATTGAGCCGAGCCTGCGCGACGGCCGGCCGGCGATTGTGCTTGATTACTCACAAAGTTCGTTTGTGTATAGGAATGTGCGCGACGAGATCCGCGAGATTTCGCCGGGAATTTTCCTTGGATATGTCGATGACACAAGGACTTCCGAGCCAACAGCCAAGCGATGGTTTGGCCTGGAATCCGCCCGTTGATTCGATTCCGGACGATTCGAGGATCATTCCCAAAATTCGAAACCGATTTGTCATTGCTTTTCGATCTGGGGAGTCGTAGAAATGAATGTGGCGATTTGTGTTCCGAATCGGACCTTGGGTTTGTTCGGATATCGGATCCCTGCTAAACCAAGACCATGAATCTGTTTAGGAGCGAAGTCTGAGGAACCGGAAAGGGCGTTGTCTTCGCCTTGGAACGCATGAGACTCTGCGGTTCCGGCAAGAATCAAAGCCCTTCAGAATTCAGAGAAAGAACTTCGAACTTAATCCGGATCAGAGTCGTATAGAAGTATGTTGGTGGCGATGACTGGTCAGACCGGATCGGAAACGATCAAAAAAACGACTGTTCATCGTCTTCCACTTGAAATGATGATTTGAGAACCGGGGCATAACCATGAATCTCGAAATCCACGCCGACCATGTGATCATCGACCAAGGGCATAAGGATTATATCCGGAAGCACTTGGAGCTTGCGTCGAACCATCACGACCACGTGGTCAGCCGTATGACGGTCCATCTTGTGGACGTAAACAAGGCCAAAGGCGGAGCTAAGGACATCACCTGCAAGATTGTGGCGCATGTGACGAAGCCGCAGGCGGAGCTGGTGGTGGAGGGGCGTGATCATGACCCTATGGCTGCGTTCAATTCAGCCAATCACAAGTATGGGGCCCTGCTGGCGAAACGAATCGAGAAGCGTCAGAATCATCATCCGGATCACGAGTACCATCACCATAACAACCCTGAACTATGATGGTTTGTGGTGTTTTTTGAAGTCACGAAAGGGGTTTGGTTGTTGAAAAAGCGACCTTTCTTTCCAATTTCGTTTGACATCTTCCATAATTAATCTGACAATCAAGCCTGACGTGAATTAACACGTCAGGCTTTAGCTTAATTGGCTTCGCCTGTCTTCAATACGACTCCTAAGTTCCATAACCTTTTGTGAGGCCTAGATTAGCCATGGGTGTTTTTCAGATTTATCTGGATAAAACAGGCGGATTTTGCTGGCGCATGCTCGCCCTTAACGGCGACGTACTTGCCGTCGGTGAAGGCTACAAAACCAAGGATTCATGCCTCTATGGCATCGAATCGGTACGCCGACTGGCTCATAAAGCCAGCGTGGACGACCAAACGTATCACAGCCGATAACACCATCAACTCTGGTGTAATAGCGCGGTCTCCGGGTGGGGACCGCGCCTTTCAATTCCTCTTTGAGCTGACTCTAAATCCCTCTGTTAAAACCTGTTATGGTTTTTCCGGTGGGGGCTGAATCTTTGGAAACATCGGAACGGGCTTCCCGTCCGTCAAAGCAGCAGTCACCTGATAATCGGCGCGGCCGGTGGATGGCTTGGCAATCTGGGTAAAATCCAGTGAAGTCCAAGGTGCCGACGCTTCAAAATTGAACGCTCCGTAAAAGATTTCCGCCGTATCAGGCAAAAATGGCTTGAGCAGGATTCCTGTCACGCGAATGGCGTCTGCCAGGTTCGCCAGGACCACTTTGCATGCCTCACGGTCCGTCTTGATCAGCTTAAACGGTTCTGTGTTCTGGATATAGCGATTGGCTCTATCAAGCACTTGAGACCAGATGGTTTGAAGCGCCTGACTGTATTCGAATCGCGAGACAAGCCCATCAAGCTCATCAGCCAGTTCCCCCAGATTCAAATCGCCGGCCCAATCGACTGGATCAATCGCGGACGAACCTTCGAGATTCCCCTCAAAATACCTCACACACATCGAAATGGTTCGGCTGTAGAGATTCCCCAGGTTGTTTGCCAGATCAGAGTTGTAAAGCTCTGTAAACCTTTCTTCACTAAAGTTCCCATCGCTCCCGAACACACATTCTTTCAGAAAGTAGTACCGGAATGGGTCAGTCCCAAAAGTCTCGTAGACAGTCATAGGGTCAATCGCCGTACCAGCCGACTTCGATATCTTGAGCCCTTTATTATACACAAACCCGTGTGCGTAAACCGTTTTCGGCAAAGGTAGGCCAGCTGCCATGAGCATGGCTGGCCAAAGGGCACAGTGGAACCGGGTGATATCCTTGCCAATCACATGGACATCGGCCGGCCAGAACTTCTTGTAAAGCGTCTCGTCGTCCGAGCCATATCCGAGGGCTGTGATGTAATTCAGAAGGGCGTCGAACCAAACGTAAATCGTTTGGTCTTCATCAAATGGGACAGGAATGCCCCAGACAAATCCTTTACGGGAAATCGAAACATCCTGAAGGCCGGATTCGACAAGATTCATGATCTCGTTAAGGCGACTCTCTGGCTGAATGAATTCCGGGTGGGTCCGGTAATAGTCCAGCAAACGATCCTCAAAGGCTGACAGGCGAAAGAAATAGTTCTCCTCCTCAACCTGCTTGAGCTCTTGCGACTGGTGGTTCGGGCACCGACCTTCCACCAGCTCTTTTTCTGTCTTGAACGCTTCGCAACCGTTGCAATAAAGACCGGTGTACTTCTTTTTGAAGATGTGGCCGGCGTCATAAACAGCCTGAATGAACTTGCGGCAGCCGATATGATGGCGAGACTGGCTAGTCTGGATAAAGTCGGTATTTGAGACATTCAGGGCCGACCAAACCTCTTTGAACTGGCGAGCCATATCATCCACATAAGGCTTTGGCTCCAGCCCTAATTCAGCGGCTCTTTGGCTGACCTTGATCGTGTTTTCATCGTTGCCCATCAAAAAGTGGACTTCACGGCCCTTCATTCGCTGGAATCGGGCTTGGGCATCGGCTCCGATTTTTTCGAAGGCCGTCCCGATATGAGGGCGACTGTTGGGGTAGTCGATTGCAGTGGTGATGAAAAATGGTTCGTTGGCAGGGGCCATGCCGCGGGTGTCCTTACTATGGGAAACGACAAAACCGGAGCCATCAGGACTCCGGTAAGTCTGCGTACTATAAAAAAGATTCTAACCGATCCCGCATTGGCTTGGAAATCCAAACCCGGTCGGAATCAGGATTCCTTTGGAATATTAGGAGATCCGACTTCCAAGAGTCGTTTTGCGGCGAGCCCAGAACGCCATTCCGATCATCGAGAGGCCGATCACGACGCTCGATGGTTCTGGGACAATGACCTGTGGGTTCACAGAAGAGGGCACTCGTGGGCCAACAACGGCTGGATTGATTGCAGCAGGGCTGGGCGTGTTCTTGAAATACGTATCCCAATCCATCATCTGGGCAATGCTGCTGTGATTTGCATCAAAACGAGCCGCATTGATGGTTCGCCGATTCCATAACCCGTTCACGAATGGAGTGCTTGGCAAAAAACCTGTGGTTGAGGCAGGCTTCAATTGACTGGCATACCGCATCGAATTTTTATAAGCCGCCCAGACTTCCTTAAGATTGACTGGTCCGTTATTAAAGTTGGCTGCGTTGATCCCTGTACCACCTCGACGGCCAGCCCTTTGAGCCCAAAGTTGCTGGTTCCGGGCCGAGTGCTGGGCCAGCCAACTTGCACGAAGGCCAGCACTTGGCATCACATTGGCTTGGCGAATCGCAGCCGCATCAGTATGTATCTCAAAAACAGAGATAAGGGCAAAAGCCAGTGCCAATGCCTGAATCTGACTGGTACGCCATTTCATGACCAAGATACCTCTCATTAATCTGAACTGAAAGTGAATTCAGATTCAGATGGCCGACTAATCCTTGCGGCTAGGGTCGAAAATCCTGATCGACCCGTACTCACGGGGAGTACACTGAAGCTATCGTCTATAGGAACTTTGCAAGTTCAGAGTTTTTTGCAGGATTACCCGAAGAATCTGTTCGCAAGATTTGGACTGGTTGGACCGGTCGTTCTAGTGTTTCGCTCATTTGGGCTGTTGATGTCCATCGGACATGCCTGGTCATAGCCGTCTTCGCTGGAACCCTAAGGAACTCGGTTTTCAAGGTTTGGTGCCACCTCATTTGCCTTCGAAATTCGAAAAAGGATCACTTTCTCGGGATGGATTGATTAAAATTCTATCGAGACTGACCTGACCTCGACCTCATTCCAAAAAAATGCCCAAAGGTTCTCAAAATGAACGCTGAACAGATCGCCGATATTCTGGACGACATGGGCACCCTCCTCGAAATTCGTGGCGAAAATCCCTTCCGGTGCAGGGCTTATCACAATGCGGCCTCGTCTCTGAAAAGCGTGACCGGGAACCTGGCGACCATGGTGGCCGATGGGACTTTGACAGAGATCCCCGGTATCGGGGCCTCGATGATGACCAAAATCGCCCAACTTGCGACCAGTGGCCAATGCACTGAGTACGAAGCACTTAAGGTGGAATTACCCACCGGCTTGCTCGACCTCATGCGTGTGCCGGGCCTGGGTGCGAAAAAAATCAAAGTTCTCCGCGACACTCTCAATATCACCAGCGTGGCCGACTTGCGTAAAGCCGCCACGGAGAACCTGATCGCCGATATCAAAGGCTTTGGAGCCAAGACCCAGACGAAGATTCTCGAAGGCCTCGATTTTCTCGATACTGCCGGAACCCGGATGCTTCAACATACGGCCCGCAAGATTGTTACACCGATTCTCAAGGCCGTTTCCGAACATCCTGACGTGATCCGCAGCAGCCTTTGCGGAAGCCTTCGTCGGCGTGCAGAAACCATCGGCGATCTCGACATTCTGGTCTCTACCAATCACCCACAACAATTTCTCGCCGATATGGCCGCACGCCCCGAAGTGGTTCAAATCATCGCTCATGGTGATACGAAACTCAGCGTCAGACTTAACCAGGGCGCCCAGTGTGACATTAGAGCCGTTACTGACGCACAATTCCCATTCGCCCTGAATTATTTTACCGGATCAAAACTTCACAACATTGCGATGCGCAAGCGAGCCATCGCCCGGGGCTTGAAGCTGAGCGAATACGGGCTTGAGAGCGACGATGGAACAGCGACTGTATGTCGTGATGAAGCCGATATTTACAAAGCACTTGGCCTCGATTATATCCCACCTGAACTGAGAGAGGATACAGGCGAATTCGCCCTCTCAGAAGCGGGAGCCATTCCAAAACTGATCGAAACGCAAGACCTGACCGGCTGCTTCCACAACCACACCGACTGGAGCGACGGCGACCACACTCTGGAGCAGATGGCTGAAGCGGCTATGACCAAGGGCTGGAAGTATTTAGGGATTTCCGACCATAGCAGGGCGGCGGCTTATGCCGGGGGACTTTCGATTGAGAAGGTGCAGGAGCAGTGGGCGAAAATTGATAAATTGAACGAAAGTTATGGTGGTAAGTTTCGAATCTACAAGGGCATTGAGTGCGATATCCTGACCGATGGCTCGTTGGATTATCCTGATGAAGTGCTTGCAGGGTTTGACTTTGTGGTGGCGAGCATCCACTCCGGATTCGGGCTTGATCACGATGCCCAAACCAGCCGTCTGATCAAAGCCGTTGAGAATCGGTATGTGACCATGCTGGGCCACCCGACCGGCCGTCTTCTGCTGGCCAGAGCTGGATATCCAGTCGATCTTGATGCCGTCATTTCAGCCTGCGCCCGCACCGGTACGATGATCGAAATCAACGCCAGCCCCTATCGGCTGGACTTGGACACCCCACACTGCCGACTGGCGGCCCAGAGAGGCGTAATGATTTCGATTAACCCTGATGCTCACGCCATTTATGGTCTTGATGATGTGGAATATGGTGTCGGGCTGGCGCGACGGGCCGGCCTTTCAGCGGATCAGGTTTTGAACACGTTTGATGATCAGAAAGTATCGGAACTACTGAACAGTAAGCGAGATCGGACTTAAGAGCGAACCGTGGCCAAGCACACCGCGGTTGTTGTCTAGCCGGTCTTGGAGATAGCCCCGGTTGGGTGGGTAACGCGAACCGGGGGCTAGATTCAGACGCTGGTTTTGGCGGAATCGCATCGCCATATTTTGCTGACATGGCTCGATGATTTGCTTTCCGACAGACATGAAATGCCTACTGAGTCAATGGTTGTGGTACTCAGCATAGTGGACTGCTCTTGTGAGTTGTTTTCCAACTCCTCTATAATTCCTTGACGAGTTGCGAGCAGTGTAGAAATCACAGAAGAATGATTCTTGACCACGCAGACGCTTGAATCCTGCCCAAAGGCGTCCCACGAGGCTTCTCCATGAATTTGACCAACCCCCAATCGGATTCTCCCAAGCGGTTCACGGTCGATGAAGCCAATCGCATGTTGCCACTGGTGCGTGCCATT
>CAMCFM010000206.1 GCA_945874095.1 Candidatus Kuenenia stuttgartensis | reverse complement strand
TCACCTGAGCAGGATCCACCACCTGAATTCCAGCCTGACGGGCAAGCTGCGAAGTGCGTTCGCTGGTGGACACAGCGGTGATCTCCAGGCCATCCTGAATCACTCTTCTGCCCAGTTCAGCCACCAGTAATTCCGCAGTGCTGCCTGAGCCAAGGCCGACGGCCATACCATGGGAAACCATGGCAGCACCAGCAATTGCGGCGTTTTGTTTAGCAATGTTTTGACTGTCAGGCATTTGAATTCGTTCCCGAGTATCAATGCCCTTTACATCACTTTAAGTGTTAATTAGATGCCTTGCATTAATCACGCAAAACATGAAATTGAAATCGGGCGACACGTTTCGAACGTGTGACGACTTGGCCCTAAAGCCTCATAAACCGAGTAGCCGTAGGATGTTAGGTCGATTTCTAATCCAGCTGAAACGATCAGCAGGACTGATGTAGAATTTACGCTTTGAGTACCTTTGTGTCAATAGCCGATGACAAACAATCTCCCTGATTACAGAATCCTGACACGGCTTGCCAGCCATCAGTTCATACCCGATTTCGCATTTCTAGTGCCAAGACCGGCTAGCTGCAGGGCGCTAGCCCCCGGTTTCGGCGATGTAGAAATCCAACCGGGGCTAGCGCCAAGACCGGCTAGAAAGCGGACGCAGTGTGCTTGGCCACGGTTCGCTAAAAAGCGGAAGATATTTCCTGACCGTTCCTAAGTGGCATTCAAGAATGACCCCATAATGCTGTTTGCAAAGGTTTGTGGTCTGTTGCAATTCAAAAAGGCCAAATTACTGAAAACCCAAGTAATTTCGATTGACTCAAGTTACCGGATCACAGAAAATGAGTGATAAGGTCAGGCCTTCGTGAGGCAGGCCGGTGGTGCCGCTCTTATTGCAACGCTTGGTTCAAAACCCTTGTCGAAAACAAGAAAATGGGACAGGGCAGATGCAAGCTCCCTTATCATCTGTGCGTTGTTTTACCTGATGATTGTTGCCGGCGGCCTGATTCATAGCGTTGATTGATTGCCGGCAATTGTCACTAGTTTGCAGTAGGATCCATCGAATGAGCCCAGCCGCCCGTGATCGCCTGTTCGGCTTCTCCCACGCATTTGACAATCCCGTCACACTGGTTGTCACGCTGGTCGTGGGCTCACTGCTTCTATTGGCGCCGATGCTGGTCTGGTGGCTGGCCTGGACGGGGCGGATAGACCGCAAGATGAAATCGGAACTGATCACGCGTTATTGGTCATGGCTGGTGATCACGCCGCTGATCCTTGGCCCCATCCTGCTGGGTGCCGCCTGGACAATCGTGGGAATTGCGATCCTCAGCCTGCTTTGCTACCGCGAATATGCACGAGCCACGGGCCTGTTCCGCGAAAAAGCCGTAAGTGCCGTGGTCGTCCTGGCCATTGTGTTACGGTCATTTGCGGAACTTGATCACTGGTATCGTCTCTTCGTGGCGCTGGTGCCGTTTACCGTTGGCATTATCGCGATAGTGGCCATTTTACGCGACAAGCCCGAGGGCTACATTCAGCGAGTGTCGTTGGGCGTGCTTGGATATGTGCTCTTCGGCTCATGTCTGGGCCACCTGGGCTACCTGGCCAACGACCAGAACTATCGGCCTATCCTGATCCTGATTTTCCTGAGCGTCGAACTCAACGACATCTTTGCATTCATTGTCGGCAAGTTGCTGGGCAAGCGAAAGCTCGCCCCCAACACCAGCCCGAAAAAGACGGTTGCCGGCGCCGTGGGCGCCCTGGTGCTAACCACGCTGCTGGTGATGGGTCTGGGCTCGTTTGTCTTTCGGGGAACGGTGCTTGCAGGACCGGGATATCTTGCATTCATGGGGATGCTGATCAGCATTCTTGGGCAGTTTGGCGATTTGATGCTGTCGTCGATCAAGCGGGATCTCGGTGTGAAGGACATGGCGGCCACCATACCGGGGCACGGCGGCCTGCTGGATCGCTTTGACAGTATTATCCTTGTGGCGCCCGGCGTATTTCATTTCATCAACTATTTTGTGGGTGTGGGAGCCGACCAGTCCGTTCACATTTTCACGGGAGGTTGAGACCATGAAGAAATGGGAATTGAAACCTGCAAAAGACCTGGGGCTACCGGCGACGGAGCGGTTTCGCAGCTTGCGGCGCGAGAGCGGGCTGGTTTCAACCGGCATGCAACTGGCCTGGTGGTCGATGGTGCGCGGCTACATGGCCGTGTGGCATCGTTTGCAAATCACCGGCAAACATCACATTCCGGTTCAGTCGCCTTTTATCATGGTTGCCAATCACGCGAGCCATCTCGACGCTCTGGTGCTGGCCTCGCCGCTGACGTGGCGACTCTGCGACCGCATTTTCCTGGTTGCGGCGGGCGATGTCTTCTTTGAAACACCAATGGTTTCAGCCTTCGCGGCGGGCATGCTGAATGCTTTGCCGCTTTGGCGCAAGAAATGCGGGCCACGGGCGATGGGACAGCTGCGCCAGAGATTGCTGGAGGAGCCTTGCTCTTACATTCTGTTTCCGGAAGGGAGCCGGAGTCGCGACGGACAATCGACGGGCTTTAAGCCCGGCTTGGGTATGTTGGTGGCCGAGACGAGTGTACCGGTGGTGCCTTGCTACCTTGACGGCAGTTTTGAAGCAATGAAACCGAATCAGCGACTGCCCAGGCCACGCAAGATCCGTCTGAATATTGGCGAACCGGTTTCGTTCGAGACAGTGGCGAATCAGCGGGAAGGCTGGGTGCAGATCGCCGAGACGATGGAGAGGCGAGTCCTGGAGCTTGCGCCGAGGCGGGGAGCCTGACGCCTGGTCGTCATGTTCCGGTTGTCTTGACAGATTCAGCCTTTAGCGTGCGCCGATATCGATTCAGGCAAGTGAGCGTGCCACCCACAACGCACCACCAGAGAAAGACCTGGATGAAGTCGATCGTCCAGCCGGCGTGAGGAGCTATTCCCGCGAGGAACGAAAAGAGCATGAGTGCCGTCAGGCGGTCGGTCTGCCCTGTTGGGCCGACACTTTGAACAGGCCTACGCACGGTTTGGCCGACCAGGCCAAAAAATGTGGTCGCCCAGGCGGAAGCCATGGCCAGGACACCGACACTCAGGTATTCTGGCTTCGAGAAAATAATTGCCGGCAACAGCATCAGATCAGCCAATTCGGGCGTGATGCGATTGACAAGTTCGCCCAGTTCGGAGCTTTTGTTAAACTCCATCGCCACGAGGCCATCTAGCGTGGCGATGATCATCCTCAAGAAACAGAGTAAACTTCCTAGGAAATAGAGATCAGACGCGCTGGGGGCCCACCAGTACAACATTGCGATGAGCACCGCCAGCGGAAGCAGCGCCCAGCTAATCCGGTTCGGATCAATATTACGGCAGCGTGGCACCATGAATTGAATCAGTTTTCGAAACGGATATTTCATCTTGTACAAACCGATATCCACGCGACACCTCCACACTGAAATAAAAATCGGGCGACGAACTTCGCAATCGAGAGAAGGGACAAAAATCTATTCGAACCTGAAGTGCTTGATGAGTCAAGAATAAAGTTGTTTTATTTTGAATCCGAAGGTTTGCCATCGATATCGAGGGCATTTCACGGGGTATAGGCAAATAACGAGAGTACTCCACATTGAATCAGGATTTTCCACCGTAAACAATTGCCAGATAAAGGATTACAATCCGACAAATGCAACACAGACCCAGAAACAACAAAACAACATTAAAAAATCTACACAGTAATATTTTAAGTTGGATTAATGCAGGATGACCCCAATTACACCCTAGAAAAGTGCCTCAATTAGATTAGCGTAAGCCGGCTTGAAAACGGGTCAAAAAAATCCAAGTAGCAGGCCAAAAATAACGTCCGTTTTTTAAGCGAACCGTGGCCAAGCACCGCGGTGCATATCTAGCCGGTCTTGGCGCTAGCCCCGGTTGGGTTTTTAATCGCCGAAACCGGGGGCCAGGACAGGCAGACGAACCAAGAAGAATTCCTCGTCTCCGCTCGCGGACCAAAGTTCCGCGAGCGGAGATGGGGGGATGGTAAAATATTATTTTGTAAAGGTTTATGCCGTCCTCGGGCGTTGCCCAAGGCTGGTATGGGTCGGGCCTTTGGCCCTCAAACCAAATCCATCGATCTATTGATGGGTTGGGACTTTATGACTTAAGCGTAACAACGGGGGCTAACGCCCGGCGGCTAGATTAAAACGCGAAAACGTGGCTATCGCTTCTTAGCCCAGACTTCGGCCATGCTCTCCAACAATTCCATCTACTGTTTAACTACGCTTAAGTACTACGCCTTACGCGGTTCACGACAAATCAGCTCATCACTTCCATTCAAACGACATACTCGCAAGTTCTGCAAGCAAATTAATATCACTGATTTGCGTAGTGAACTAAATTATTATTGGAGTGTTTAAAAGGAAAAGTAATCGGGGCGACACGATTCGAACGTGCGACTTCCTGCTCCCAAAGCAGGCGCTCTAGCCAGGCTGAGCTACGCCCCGATGTTTCTTTCGTTGAGTCACTCAACGTCTGAGACCTAGTTATACGCCACATCCGGGATCAGGTCAAGCCTAAAACCAGATATATCTGAAAATTATCCGGCAAGGCTCTGAAGCAGTGCGTTCAGCTTGTCCCATTCATCCGCCGTTTTGAACGGAATGATGATCTGCCCAGCCTCGCCCTTCTTCAGCTTTACCTGCACCAGCATCCCTAGACGCTCGTGAAACGCTTTCTCAAACTGAATCACGTGCTCAGGCCGTTCCACAGGCTCTTCATGGCCTGCCTCAACGTCCGACTTTTTCGGACGAGGCTTCGATGGAGTCGGCTCACCGGTCGAAACCAAAGCCTCTGTCTGACGCACGGAAAGTGATTCATCAATCACTCTCTGCATCGCCACGATCTGAGCCTCTGATCCGTCCAGAGCCAGAAGGGCACGGGCATGGCCCATCGTGATCGTCTTCATGCTCACGGCTTTTCGCACTTCTTCCGGAAGGTCGAGAAGGCGGATGAAGTTGCTGATCGTCGATCGTTCCAGGCCAAGCTTCTCGGCAAGCTCTTCCTGAGTCACGTTGAACTGGTCAAGATAGGCCCTAAAGGCAGCGGCCTTCTCAATCGCTCCAAGGTCTTCACGCTGGAGGTTTTCCACCATCGCGATTTCGCAAACGCGTTGGTCGTCCAGATCCATGATCCTGGCTGGAATTTCATCCAGAAGGGCTTCCTTGGCAGCCCTGAAACGGCGCTCACCAGCGATGAGCTGGTAGCGGTCGCCGACGGCTCGAACGATCACCGGCTGCAGCATTCCGTGCTGTTTCAGGCTTTCGCTGAGGGCTTTGATTTCCGATTCGTCGAAGTATCGACGCGGTTGATACGGGTTCGTATCAATCTGGTCGATGGATATATGTGCGAGGTCAGTGGATGTCTCCCAGCTGGAAGGCTCAAAGCCACCCTCTTCGCGACCCAGCAAGGCATCCAGCCCACGGCCCAGTCGTTTCTTATTCACGATCGATCACCTCCATGACCAGTTCACCATACGCCCACGCACCACGCGACCGGGGCGCGTAATCCAACACAGATATCCCGTGACTCGGCGCCTCGCTCACAGCCACATCCCGTGGCACAAGCGACTCAAAAACCACCTCGTCAAAATAGCTTCGCACTTCCGAGACCACTTCCCGGGCCAGTTCCAGACTAGGGTCGAACATGGTCAGGATAATTCCGCCCACTTCCAGACGCGGGTTATCCCTCTGCTTCGACTGCTTCGCCATCTCAATGATCTGGCTCAAACCTTCCATCGCAAAATATTCGCACTGAATTGGAATATAAAGCTCGTTGGCGGCGGCCAGTGCAGCGCGTGTAAGCTGCCCCAATGAGGGAGGGCAATCGATCAGGATATAATCGACGCGGCCCAGATCGTCCTGCAATTGTTTCTTAAACTCTCCGGCACGCTGACGATTGATCGCCGAAAGGGCGTCGGCATCTGCCAGACTCTGAGAGCCTGGAAGAACAAACAGATTCTCCTGCGAAGTCGCCTCAACCTGCTCTGCCAGACGCTTGCCTGAGAGCAATGGATGCTTCGCGGCTGGCTCGATGCCCAGTCCGCTGGTGGCGTTGCACTGCGGGTCAATATCAATGACCAGCGCCTTTCGGCCTGCCTTGGCCAGACCGGCGGCGACATTGATCGCAGTCGTGGTCTTGCCGACCCCGCCCTTCTGATTGGCCACAGCGATGACCTTAGCCACTTTGATAAGCCCCTTTGAGTTTATGAGCGCAGATGCTTTACCGACAGCTTGTTACACCCAGACTTACTGGCCAATCCACTGAATACCGAATCATCATTCCAATCCTAAGAATCGGCATTTTCGCGAGCTAAGTTCAGGGTGATTTGATTTGACAGAATTTGATTGGTCGGTCGTGACGACTGCCGGAACAGTGAGCAATTCGCGATTTTCCCGGACGTGCCAGGACTCAAGGTCTGACTGTCAGCCCATTTTCTTGAATCATCAAACCGTTTTTCATATACTCAGGGCTGTGTCTTGACCATCGTTTTCGATATCGGTTTCATGTCCTCAACAAGGATCGCCCAGAATGCCCCCAAGTCTCCAAGACCTGATCAGTGACCTCAAAGAAAAGAACGGCACCAAGATTGTCATGCTTGTGGCCGACGGCCTGGGCGGCTTGCCGATCACTCCCGGTGGAAAGACCGAACTGGAAACAGCCAGCACTCCGAACCTCGATCAGCTCGCTACCGAAGGCACCACCGGTCAACATACCCCCGTTGCTGCTGGTGTGACCAACGGTTCCGGCCCCGGCCACCTGGCCTTGTTCGGATACGATCCACTTCAGTTCCAGATCGGTCGAGGCGTTCTGGAAGCCCTTGGGATTGACGTGGAAGTGGGCGACCGCGATGTCGCCATCCGTGGGAATTTCTGCACCATCGACGCCGACGGAATCGTCACAGATCGCCGTGCAGGCAGGATTTCCAGCGAAATCGGCGCCCGACTGGCCCAAAAGCTACACGACAACGTCCGGATCCCCGGTGTGGAAGTTCTAGTCAAACCCGTTAAAGAATATCGCCTTGTGATTCGTTTCCGGGCCGACGGTCTGGTGGACAATGTGGCCGATACGGACCCTCTGCAAACGGGCTTCAAAACACTTGAGCCACGTGCGACTGATTCAGCCAGCGAAAAAACGGCCCAGATTGCGGCTGAATTCCTCCGTCAGGCGAAAGAGATCCTCAAAGACGAGTCGCCTGCCAACTTCCTGATGATGCGTGGTTTCGCCAAGTTCCCTGATATCAAGACGATGGAACAAGTCTACGGCCTTCGCTCCGTGGCCATCGCCGTCTATCCGATGTATCGCGGGCTGGCCAAGCTGGTCGGCATGGACGTGGTCGATCCCGGCCAAACTTTTGCAG
>CAMCFM010000205.1 GCA_945874095.1 Candidatus Kuenenia stuttgartensis | reverse complement strand
AGGGTCTAATTCAGATTCCAGGTCCACGGATCTGGCTCTCACAATTCTCCGTATTTGCCGAATTGGAAAGCCTCAAAATGAGACTCGCCGCAACCTCTCTCAGCCGAAGCCCTCTTGGTGTTTGCAGTTGGTCGTTACAAGTTGGCAGTGTTCCGGAACTCGTTCGGCTTTTGGAAACCTTGGGAACCAAGCACACCCAGATCGCTTGCGGCGACCCACACCACGCCAGTTGGGTCGAGAATGACACGATGCCAATCGCAGCATTGTCGAGCGGCCTGCACCTGACAGGTGCCATGATCGGCTTTCCAGGCGAAGATTACACATCACCTGAAATCATCAAGCAGACCGGTGGTTTCGGGAATCCAGAAACACGTCCAAGCCGCCTTGAAACCCTCAAATGGGGCATTCATCGCACCCATGCTCTGGGCTTGAAGGATTTGATGCTTCATGCTGGATTTATCCCTGAACCAGGCGACCCGAACCGGTCGGCCATGCTCGAAACTCTGGCCCAGGCTTCCTCATTGGCTGCTGAACTGAGTATCGATCTGGCATTTGAAACCGGTCAGGAAACCGCCGATTTGCTGAGACTGACACTCGACGAACTGAAGTGCCCAAATTTAAAAGTGAATTTTGATCCAGCAAACATGCTCCTCTACAACATGGGCGACCCGATTCGAGCCGTCCACATTCTGGGCAAGGACATCCGTTCCGTTCACCTGAAGGACGCCAAACGCCCAACCACCCCCGGCCATTGGGGCGAAGAGGTTCCACTGGGCGAGGGTCAAGTGAATATCCCGGCATTTTTGCAAGCCCTGGCCGATGTTGAATTTGATGGTCCTCTGAATATCGAGCGTGAAGTCGGCGACCAACACGGCCGAATGCTGGATGTCGCTCATGGCCTGACACTCGTAAACCGCTTGCTGGATAGGGTCTGATTTCTGTGACACAGCCTGAACAAGCCAGCGTGACTGCCGCTGAAGACGTACAAACTCCGAAGCTGGAACGCACTCTTGGCCCCTGGATGCTCTGGGGGCTTGGTGTCGGGTATGTCATCGGTGGTGAATACTTTGGCTGGAATCTGGGCCTGCTGGCCGGTGGATCCCTCGGGATGATGGCGGCCTTCCTGATCGTCACTCTGCTCTATGTCTGCTTCGTATTCTGTTACGCTGAAATGGCTTGCGCTGTACCCAAGGCGGGCGGCGTGTTTGACTATGCCCAATGGGGAATCAACCAGTTCTGGGCCTATGTGGCCGGTATTTCCCAAGTCCTGGAATTCCTCTTTGCACCACCCGCACTGGCCATGGCCGTGGGCGCTTACATTGCTCCGATCGTTCAACCAGTGTTGGGTTTAGGACCAAAACCGCTCGCCATTCTGGCACTTGGATTGGTCACAATCATCAACGTTCGAGGCGTGAAGCAAGCCGCTGCATTTGAACTCTCCATTGCAATTGTTTCATCCATCGGGCTGATCCTTTTCGCCTGGCTGATTGCACCTTCATTTCAGATGCAGGAATATTTACGAGACCCTTTGCCCAATGGCTTTTTAGGAATATTCCAGGCACTTCCATTCGCAATCTGGATGTATCTCGGGATTGAAGGTCTGGCCAATGTGGCAGAAGAATCAAGGAATCCGTCAAAAGATATCCCGCGCGGGTTTGGTGGATCACTCGTCACCTTAATGGTATTGGCCGCTGTGGTCATGGTCCTCTCTGTGGGCGTAAAAGGCTGGCCTAGCGTTGTTTACAATCCTTCAGATCTTTCCATGGTCTCGGGCCAGGTCTATGTCGCAAAAGATGCAATCGCTTCGGACAGTCCTTTGACACTCGCTCTGGATGCTGTTGGTGCTTTAAACAGTCCAGCAGGTATGCTGTTTCAGGCCATGGGGCTTTTTGGACTGGTTGCATCGCTCAATGGTTTATCACTGGCCTCTGGCCGAGCCTTGCTGGAAATGGGGCGAGCGAAATATCTCCCGAGCTTTCTGGGAACGGTGCATCCTCGATTCCACACACCAGCGAAAGCCCTGATTTTCAATTTTGTGGTCGGTACCGCAGCACTGCTTGTACTCGACACCGCTAAACTCATCACATGGTCCGCTTTAGGCGCAGTATTGCTCTATATTTTCTCGATACCGGCCTTGGTTGGACTTCGGAAAAAACATCCGAATCTTGTCAGACCATTCATCACCCCATTTTATCCATGGATGCCGGCCATTTCATTCGTCCTCTCGATTTTCTGTTTCTTGGCGATGCTGATCGGGAACCTCGATCAACCAGGCGCATTTGCACCACTCACAGAGTATGGTTCTGTCGTGATTGAATTTGGACTCTTCTGGGTTCTTGCCATGATCTACTATTTTGCCGTTGTCAAACCTGGCAAACGCATTGCAACAACCCATGATTCCAACTGAGAGTTGTGATCAAAAATCAATCCTGGTTCAGGTTGAATACACGGGATTAAACCTCTATGCCAGTATTTAAATCGCAAGTGGGAGTGAATGTTTATCGATTCGAATCGCTTGCCGAATTGATGGCCCAGGCCACTCCAGCACGATCAGGCGATGAACTGGCAGGCGTCGCTGCTCCATCGCACGAAGCCCGGCTGGCTGCACGTCGGGCTTTGTCGGAACTGCCCTTAAAAACATTTTTAAATCATCCCTTGATTGATCCTGAAATCGACGACGTTTCCCAACTGATCCTCTCCCAGCATCAATCAGACGCGTTTTTGCCAATTTCCGATTTAACCGTTGGCGAATTCCGCGACTGGTTACTCGAATATTCCACCACCACGGAACTATTAAAATCCGTGACTTGGGGAATAACTCCTGAAATGGCGGCGGCGGTCTCAAAACTAATGAGGAATCAGGATCTGATCCTGGTCGCGTCCAAAATCCGCAATGTCACCCGATTTCGAAATACAATTGGTCTCCCTGGCAGATTGTCTGTAAGAATCCAGCCGAATCATCCGACGGATCATCCACAGGCCGTTGCAGCTTCAATTCTTGAAGGCTTGATGTACGGCTGTGGAGACGCCGTAATTGGAATCAATCCTGCTCTTGATAGCCTGGATAATACCATCCGATTATTGCAATTGATGGATGAGCTGATCGAGAAACTTCAGATACCGACCCAGTCTTGTGTTCTGGCACATATCACCACCCAGATGCAAGCCATGAAACGCGGAGCGCCTGTTGACCTTGTATTTCAATCGATTGCTGGGACAGAATTGGCCAATAAATCGTTCGGAATCAGCTTGAAAATGCTTGAAGATGCACGCGGGATGGCCTTGGAATTAAAACGTGGCACTGTCGGCGATCAATTGATGTATTTCGAAACCGGGCAAGGTTCATGCCTCTCTGCCAATGCCCATCATGGCCTCGATCAGCAGACTTGCGAAGCTCGCGCTTATGCCGTTGCCCGACAATTTGATCCTCTGCTTGTGAATACTGTGGTCGGTTTTATTGGCCCTGAATATCTTTATGATGGCCGCCAGATTTTAAGGGCAGGTCTTGAAGATCACTTCTGTGGAAAGCTGCTGGGCCTGCCAATGGGCTGTGATATCTGCTATACAAACCATGCGGAAGCGGATCAGAACGATAGCGACAACCTGCTCGGTTTATTAGGAATGGCGGGCTGCAATTTCATTATGGGTGTTCCCGGGGCTGACGATATTATGCTGGGATATCAATCCACCTCGTTTCATGATTCGCATTTTCTGAGACAGACTTTGGGATTAAAACCTGCTCCGGAATTCGAAGAGTGGGCCATTAATTTCGGCCTTTCCAATCGTTCTGGAGAATTGGTTGGAACCGACCTCACCGGTCTGATGGCAGGGCTGAAAGGTCTAGAAGCGTGACACCCGAAAAGAAATTGTCAGTGGAATCGTATTTCGCAACGATCCGTCAAATCACATCGGCCCGGATTGGGATTGGAAGAACTGGCGGAAGCCTGACAACGGCTCAGATCCTTGATTTCGACCTGGCTCATGCCCGTGCGAAAGATGCTGTGAATTCCGAGTTCAACGCTTTGGCATTTATGAACGATTTGCAATTGCAACTCCAAGCGATTCATTCAGGGCTGAGCTGGATGACATTGCAATCCGGGGCGATTGATAAACCGACCTTTTTAAAACGCCCTGACTATGGACGAAGGCTGCATCCGTCATCCGTCGAAGAATTGAAAAAGATCGATCAAAATCACGATCTGCTGATTATCCTGTCTGATGGATTATCGGCTCAGGCTGTGACAGCCCAATCACCTGGAATTTTAAAAACCTGGTTACCGTTACTCATTTCAGCA
Organism: Candidatus Kuenenia stuttgartensis; assembly: GCA_945874095.1. Classification (GTDB taxonomy): domain Bacteria; phylum Planctomycetota; class Planctomycetia; order Isosphaerales; family Isosphaeraceae; genus QWQI01. The sequence goes on along the minus strand of CAMCFM010000205.1, from coordinate 3,114 downwards.
AAAATCAAAGTTGGGCCAATTCTAGTCATTCCTCATGCTCGAGTCGGAATTGTCGATCAAATTGGAGAGATTCTCAAGCCCAAAGCGGCTTTGATTCTGCTTGGTGAAAGACCTGGCCTGGCTACTCCAGAAAGCCTTGGGGCTTACTTTACGTTTAAACCCCATGCAGGGCTCACGGATGCGGATCGAAATTGCATTTCCAATATTCATTCGTCAGGAATGGAACCCCATCAGGCAGCACATCAATTGCATTTCCTTTTAATGGAAAGTTTAAGAACAAGTCTGGGAGGAGTGTCATTAAGCGAGTTCATGGCAACTCATTCTGAAAAGCCAGAGTTAGATTGATCCAAAGCGAAAATCCTCACAAAATCAAACCTGACAGGTCCAGTCAAGCTCTCCATAAAATTTGTCCTGAAGATCCTGACGAATTCTATAGCCTGAATCACCCATTTCGGTATTTTATAAGAAGGATTCTTCGCGCTGAAACGATTTTTCGGAACTCAACAGGCCCATCGTAAAATGACTGCCATTCATACGCATCGACGCCGATTTCTGCAAGACAACGCCATTTCTCTATCGGCCCTGACCGCGGCCTTATCCGCCGAGCCTTGGAGGCCTTTGCAGGCGGGTACGGCCATCAGGCCTGTCGGGCGTGAGTATCAGGCCGATATCGCAATCATTGGTGCTGGAGTGGGCGGATTTGCGGCGGCTCTTGCCGGATTGGAAGCTGGCCGAACCGTGGTCATGACTGAAGAAACCGACTGGATCGGTGGTCAACTGACCAGCCAAGCCGTTCCCCCTGACGAAAATCCGTGGATCGAGACTTTCGGAGCGAATCGAAGCTATCAGGAATTTCGTCGGCTGATACGCAATTACTATCGCGAAAATTATCCGCTCACAGATGAAGCCCGCCGCGACCCTCTCCTGAATCCTGGAAATGGTTCTGTATCAAGGCTTTGCCACGAGCCAAGAGTGGCATTGGCCGTGATGACGAACCTGCTGGCCAGGTATCTCTCCACGGGGCAATTGATTGTCCTGACGGATCATGTCCCGATATCCGCCGAGGTGGCTGCTGATACGATTAAAAGTGTGACTGTAAAAGATCTTAGGACGGGTGAATCAAGAACCATTCTGGCGCCGGTCTTTATTGATGCCACGGAGTTGGGCGACTTGGCAGAATTGGCCCAGGTGGAGCATGTGACTGGCTTTGAATCAAGGACGGAGACAGCTGAGCCACGTGCTCCTGATCAGCCACAGCCCTTGAATCAGCAAGCATTTACGATCTGTTTTGCGATCGATCATCGGCCCGGTGAAGATCATACGATTGAAAAACCACAGGAATACGCCAAGTGGAGCGATTATGTGCCCCCGCTCAAGCCAGCCTGGCCGGGTAAGCTGCTTTCACTGACGTATTCCAACCCTTACACCCTCGAGCCAAAAACGCTTGGTTTTGATCCAACGAAACCGGATCAGGCAGGCTGGTGGAAGTATCGCCGGATCATTGATGCCTCTAAATTTGCAAGCGGAACCTATCCCACAAGTGGGGTTTGCCTGGTGAACTGGCCTCAGAATGATTACTTGCCAGGCACCTTGATCGGACCTGGTGTGACCGCTGAAATTGCCCGGAAGCATTTGGCGAGCGCCCGTCAGTTAAGCCTTTCACTGTTTTATTGGCTTCAAACGGAGGCCCCAAGGCCTGATGGAGGGACGGGCTGGAAGGGCTTGAAATTGAGGGGTGATTTGCTGGGTACAAACGATGGGCTGGCCAAATCGGCCTATATCCGCGAAAGCCGGCGTCTTAAAACCCGATTCACGGTGACCAGCAGGCACGTGGGCACGGAGGACCGTCTGGCTGAGATCGGCAAAACCTCTGGCCCTGTAAAGGCTTCCGTCTTTGCCGATAGTGTTGGGATTGGTGCTTACCGGATCGATCTTCATCCATCCACTGGAGGCGATAATTACATCGACCTGTCGAGCCTGCCGTTCCAGATCCCGTTGGGGAGCCTGATTCCGATACGCCTGAAGAATCTGATCCCCGCTTGTAAAAATCTGGGCGTAACTCATTTGACAAACGGCTGTTACAGGCTTCATCCAGTGGAATGGGCGATTGGTGAAGCGGCGGGTTCTCTGGCAGCATTCAGCGTGAGCCAAAAACTTGGAATCCATGAGGTGTATGAGAATCCTAAGCAGCGTGCATCATATTCAAGCAGGCTTGAAGCTCGTGGAGTGAGTCGGGTTTGGGTCGAGACAAAAGCTCTGTAAACCAATTCATAGAAACATCTTAAAGATTGAAGATGTGGTTAATCCTGCGCAACGGGATAACTATACTTGACCATCTTTATGAAGTTGTGTAAGATTTGAGCTTGGATGGAACCGATAATCAAAAAAGGGCGAAATGCAACAGAACTTTCAAGACTCACGACTCGGCTTGACTCGGCCATGGGCGATGTGGCTGATGGTGGGCTTGTTGTTTTTTTGTAACATCGGCTGCGGAACGGGTGCCATCGGTGATTCCAGTAGTCATGACCGCCTGACTTTAGGCGCGTTTTCAGTGACTCGTGAAGTATTCCACGATGGTCTGATTCCAGCGTTTCAGAAAGTTTGGCTCGAGAAGACCGGCGGAGTGGTCAAATTCGAAGAGTCGTATCTGGCTTCAGGCGCCTTGTCGCGTGCGATTGGCGGTGGGTTTGATGCCGATGTTGCCGTTTTTTCACTTGATCCGGATGTGGAACCGCTTGTTAAAGCAGGACTTGTAGATAAAAGTTGGAACGCTGGCCCGACTAAGGGGCGAGTCACTCGAAGTCTGGTTGTGATTGGGCATCGGCCCGACAACCCTAAAGATATCCACGACTGGGAGGATCTGGCCAAGCCAGAAGTCTCTGTTTTGTATGCAGATCCGAAAACTTCTGGTGGTGCTCGCTGGAATATCCTGGCGGTGGCCGCCGGCGGCTACTGGCCCAATTCGGTGGACCCTAAAACAGCGAAGATGGATCCTGTCGGGGCCGAGAAACTCCTCAATGGAGTTCAAAAACGAGTGACGGTGATGGATGGTTCCGGCCGTCAGAGTCTGGCCACTTTTTTGAGGGATTCTGGCGATGCCATCATCACTTATGA
>CAMCFM010000204.1 GCA_945874095.1 Candidatus Kuenenia stuttgartensis | reverse complement strand
CACATTCCGTCACCCGGAAACGCAGCAGCTGATCCTCGTAGAAGCGGCCGTAGGACCTCACTGGTCTTGCCTGGGTGATGTTCAGGAATGGTTCGAACCGACCGAAAAATATCGAGTCAAACGATCTTGAGGCGGCCGTCGCACTTTGTATTTGATATGACCAGCGAGTACCGGTTAGTTTCAGCCAGAAACCGACTGTGTATATTTCGCGTAACCGTTCAGCTTGGCCAAAGCCAGCCCGGATTCGATCACTTCCCGAGCCACTGAAACGCCCGCGATTGGCGAACTGGCTCGCCCTGTAAGCCAGAGGGCGGCAGCCGCGTTGGCCACGATATAGGCTTCATCCGCAGGTGCTTCCGGGCTCTTGGAAAATACGGCCAAAATCCGCCTGGCACTCTCTTCTGGCGATTCCACCCGCACAAGTCCTGGCTCGTACATCGGCAGGCCAAAGGTCAGTTCCGGATGCCATAAATGCTCTTCGAAACCGTCTTTTGTCACAATCAAGGCCCGTGTTGGTGCCCCCAGAGAGACTTCGTCAAGTCCGTCCTGAGCACTGATGATCGCAGCCTTTGTAATGCCTTGCTTGCGAAGCACTTCTGCAAACAGGTCGGCTAGCGCAATATCAGCCACCCCCAGCAGTTGGTGAGTCGGCCTGGCCGGGTTCGCCAGTGGCCCCACCATGTTAAAGACCGTCCGAAATGGTAGGCTTTTTCGAATCGGTGCCAATGTCTTTAAAGCAGGATGAAATGCAGGAGCAAACAGGAACGCAAACTGTTGATCAGTCACGGCCTGGCGCAATTGGGCGACAGTCAGGTCGAGCCTGATTCCCAGCTTTTCCAAGACTTCAGAGCTGCCAGACTTCCCAGTGGCTGACCGGTTCCCATGCTTCAGAACGGTCACTCCAGCAGCAGCGCAAACAATGGCAGCCGCAGTAGATATATTCAGCGATGAGGCATGATCTCCGCCCGTGCCACAGGTGTCGAGCCGAACAGGCCCGAATTCCTCGACGGAGCCGAATTCGACCATTCTGGCCATTACAGAATCGACGGCAGCCGCCAAAGTTTCGGCGTTTTCACCTGCCATACGCAGGGCCGTCAACCATGAGGCTGCAAGCTGGGGCGAAACGTCTGGATCTAGCAGGTCGTCAAAAGCCAGTCGAAGCTGTGCCGGCGAAGGCTTCTGACCTTGCACCAATATCGCCAGCGAGTCTCTCAAATGATTCATGAATCCACTTTCAGTACAAACGTTTGAGCCGCTTCACCAGGCTTGGAGCGTATCACTTCGATCTCAAGCGAGTGGTTCGCCTTATCAGCCTTATCCCCAGGCACATCGTCAATCGCGAGTCTTAAGGCTTCCATGATGCCTCTGACTGTCGCAAATCGGCGACCGTTGATGGCCGTGATTACGTCGCCTGTCGCCAACTCTTTTGCCAATGGACTAGATGATTCCACTTCAATCATCACAGCACCTTGCGAATTTTCGGCCAGTCCGAGTCGAGTGGCAAGCTCAGAATCCGTACTTCGCACCTTCAATCCCCAGGGGCCCTGAATGACCGGGCCAGCCGACTTGGAATCGGGGCGTGGTCTTCGCACGGGTTCCGCTGGAGCCGAGTTGGGAGGGATCTGAGGAACCTGCGCCAGAACCCGATCTCGTGCCCCAACCGTAACTTGCAGCGTAATCGCCTTCTTCTCACGCCAGATCACCACCTCAGCCGGCTTCCCAATTGGAGCCATACTCACCAGGTTGATCAAGTGGTTTAAGTCCGTCACGTCGTTCTGGTTAAACCGAATGATCACATCCTGATCCTTTAGACCTGCCCTCATGGCGGGCGATTCCGGATGCACGGAGGTGACCAAAGCCCCTTTGGGGCGATCAAGACCAAGTTTCTCAGCCTTCTGAGATTCCACATCCTCAAGGTCGATCCCCATAGCTCCGCGATTGACCCGTCCGTTGGTCAGCAGTTGATCCATGATCCAGCGAGCCAGATTGATCGGTATCGAGAACCCAACCCCTTCACTACCACCACCTTGGGACGCAATTGCCGTGTTGATTCCAATGATCTGGCCCTTAAGCGTGACCAACGGGCCACCGGAATTTCCAGGATTGATGGCGGCATCGGTTTGGAGAAAATCCTGATTTTCCACACCGTCCTGAAACAGTCCTGCCTCGTGTCGCCCACGTGCTGAGATGATTCCCTGACTCACAGAGTGCATCAAACCGAAGGGGCTTCCGAGCGCCAAAACCCAGGTACCCACAGCGATATCGTCCGAGTCACCCATCTGGGCTGGTACGAGCTTAGGGGCATTATCGGCCATTTTGAGAATCGCAATATCCGCCTTGGGATCGGTCCAGACTCGTTCAGGGGTGATCACTCGCCCATCAGCAAGCTGAATGCGGATGAACCTTGGAGGGGCGTCGGCCACGACGTGATTGTTGGTCAGAATGTATTGGCCTGGATAATTTGTGGCCACGACAACCCCTGATCCACTCTCTTCTGTCTCTTGGCCTTGCCCCTTTTCAGGACTCACTTTACGTGCATTAATATGAACCACGGAAGGCGACATGGCTTTGGCCACCTTCTGAAAGATCGAATTCACGGGCTCAAATTGGTCGTAAGCGGCCTGCAAGTCTTTCTGGATTTGGACTTCTGAGCCACGAATTGCTGTATCTGATTTTGGAGACGGGCTTTGCGGCGGCGATTGAGCCACTACGGCTGGGCCAGTCCATTGGGCGATCCTCCATCCGAGGTCGAGCCCGACCAGAAGTGTCAGCGCCAGCCAGATCAGAGGGACACGTCGGCTCATCGCATTTCGTCCCTTTTATCAGCTTGGATTCTCAGTGATTTTTGGTCCGATCAGAAATCGGCGTGTGGGGTCTGTCATCAAAATTATAAACAAACCGGAGTCAAAGCCTAGCGAAAAGGGCCGAACCTTTTAGAAAGTTGCGGCCCTTTTCAGAAATGATCGGATTTAACGGCAGACTTAATCAACGGCCTGCCTCACTGTAACCGGCTTCGATTTCGCTCAGATTGACACGACTGTCAATATTCGTATCGCGAATCGAGCCCCATCTGCCCTGGGATTGGGATGATTTTTTCATCATACCCATCGCTCCACGGCGTTCGTTTTCCCGAGCACAAGTGATGCAGGAGTTGGTGTATGGGAGGGCATTGATGCGTTCCACAGCGATTTTTTCGCCGCAGTATTCGCAACGGCCATAAACACCGCGAGCCATCATGCTCAAAGCGTGTTCGATCTGCTCCAATTCGTGGCTTTCAAGTTCCACAAGCTGGGTGTTGATCTCTTCGTTGGCGGCATCGACGGCCGCATCGACTGAGTCACCGACAAAATCTTCGGCAGCCACTTCGCGAAGGCTGGTCATGTCGCCAGCCAAAGCTCGACGCAATGCGTCGCGGCGGGTTGTCAATCGGTTGTGCAGTTTCTGAAGCGATTCTTTACGTAGCATTGTCCTGTCCTCCTGGTCCGAATTCGCATAGTTGAAGATCGAGCAACCGGAGATTTGGCCAGACTTTTTATGAATGGATATATCAGTACGCGGAGGAAACTCCTACCGCATGGATTCTTACGGATCTGCAAAGCGGGTTGTGACACCCAATCTTTGATATTTGCCGGAATCCGGTTGCCAAGATCGAAAATTGCCTGATCCCAATGTTGGTCTTGACAATTATGCACTCTATTTGATTCAAGTGCCGATTCAATCTGAAAGTAAATACGCACGCCACCCAAAAAAAGTTTGCGGTTTTCTCAAATCTTCGCAAAAGATTACCAGTCATAGTTCATGTAAGAATTTATTTTAAGATAACTTACAACTATTTTTCCCCAACGGAAATCGACCGTCAGATTTTCTTGATTCGGTGTTGTCTTTTTGCTTCATCTGGATGGAGTCATCAACCTCGGAAGTTTTTTGGGTGTGTGCTAAACCCAGCCATTTCAGGGGCATTGCCCATACCACCTGTGATCTATTTGAACATGATGAATCGCGGTTGGGCTCCGCCCAAAATCTCAAACTCAAACTCCAGATTTCCTCCATGAGAGAGGGGGCTAACCAACTTCCAGAGAATTTTTTTTGAGAATTCCAGAAGAATCGAAGAAACCTTTTCCCGATTATGGTGTTTAAATGATGCTGAGTCCATCTGCGACTACCGCTTGCTCTCTATCTCTCTATCTCCGCCCGGTTGGATTACCACACCCATCCTAATATAAACAAGGCCCTCTCAGCCATGCGGAACCTCCCGGCACATCGACCCAGAAGCTATTTGGTTATTGTCGCGTGCTTGATCACAATCCTTTCTAATAAGACACTTTACGCAGATGGCGCAGACGTCGTCAAAGTCGATTTTGAGCGGCACATCGTAGGTCTATTAGGCAAACTTGGCTGCAATACAGGTTCTTGCCACGGCTCATTTCAAGGCAAAGGTGGTCTCTTCCTGAGCCTCTTTTCCTATGCACCTGAAAAAGACTACAAGTCGTTGGTTCGTGACGCTTTTGGTCGTAGAGTCAACACCACGGATCCGGATCAGAGCCTGATCCTTTTAAAAGCGACAGGCGTGGTGGCCCACGGCGGAGGCCAGCGCGTGAAACCCGGCTCCAGGCAATACGAGATGATCCGAAACTGGATCGCCGATGGAGCAAAATGGGAGGCCGGGACCGGCCGGATCGTTAGGCTGAACCTCTCTCCACCATCGCTTGAGTTGAGTCAGAATCATCTCGAAAAACTCAAAGTCAGCGCCGAGTTTGCAGACGGTTCCAAACAGGACGTCACCAGCCTGACCGACTTTAAGGCTCAGGACGACTCCGTACTCTCCGTGACTCCAGAGGGCGAAGTTTCCGCTCGCCAGCCTGGAGATTCTGCCGTGATTGCCAATTATCTCGGGCAAGTGATCAGCGGCCGGTTTTATCAGCCATGGCCAAAGCCAGAAACAACTCCTGATTCAAGCCTTGCGACATCCAGCCATCCGATTGACCAACGGATAGAAGCACGTTTGAACGAGCTGAATCTGGTACGATCAGGTCAGTCAACCGATGGCGAATTTTTGCGAAGGATCACACTCGACACGATCGGCCGCCAACCTACCCCTGACGAGATCGAGAAGTTCAGTGCCGATCAATCGCCGACCAAACGTGACCAAAAGGTGGATGAACTGCTGGCCCATCCGATGCACTCGGCGGTGTGGGCGACAAAGCTCTCGGACTGGACCCTGAACAGCCTTGAGTCGATGGAGAATCGGCAGGATACATATCGAAACCTGCGTCCCAAATGGGCCAAGATGTGGTGGGATTGGCTTCGCACAAGATTCGCCAGTAACGAGCCTTACGACAAAATCGTCAAGGGCCTGCTGACAGCCACCAGCCGTGACCAGAAAACGCCTGAGCAGTGGCTGACTGACTGGCTTGCCCTGAGCGAGAGTGCCAGCAAGTCGTTCAACGCCGACTATGCCTCGAAGCCAACAAACGACCTCTTCTGGCGCCGTCAGGGTTTTACCAAAGAGCAGTCGATTGAGCTGATCGCATCGTCGTTCCTTGGGCTGCAAATCCAGTGTGCACAATGTCATAAGCATCCATTTGACCGCTGGACCCAGGCCGATTATCGATCATTTCAAAATATCGTGGTGCCGGTCAAATTTGATGGAAATGCGGCGGAATCGCGAAAAATTCTGAAAGCCGAAGCCGATGGCCGTCGGGCCAAAGAAACTGACGAACTTAAGCAGCGTCAAATTCAGCCCCACCGCGAGGTTTATGTTGATCAGGGACGCGGCAATTATCTGCGTCATCCGGACAACGCCATGCCTTTGCCTGTGAAGCCTCCAGGCGGCCCAGAATTCATGGCGGCCTCGCGCCAGATGGCTTCGAAGGACTTTCGCGGAGAATTGGTCGATTGGATGACCAAACCGGAGAATCCTTACTTTGCAGCAAACTTCGTGAACCGTGTCTGGGCCCATTATTTCGGTATTGGGATCATCAATCCAGTCGACAATTTTGCGGTTGGAAACCCAGCTTCAAACTCGGAACTCCTCAAGGCACTTGCAGATAAGTTTATCGAGCTGAAGTTCGATATCCGCGCATTTGAGAGGTTTGTACTGACCACTCAGGCCTATAGCCGATCGAGCCTTCCCAGTGCGAACAATGCGAACGACCGCCTCCACTTTGCCAGATATGTTCCCCATCCATTGATGGCTGAAGTGGCTGCTGATGTGGTGGCTGATGCGATTGGCTGGAGACCCGACCCACGGACCATGGCTGATGTTCCGCCCGGAACGAGAGCCATCGAAGTACCAGGCAACCAGATCAACCAGCGCGACCTGGCGTTTCAGTTCCGAATCTTTGGCCGCCCTGCCCGCTCCGTTTCGTGTGAGTGCGAAAGGGCCGCTGAACCTGCCCTTCCACAATCGCTGTTTCTGGCAGGCGACGACATGGTGATTCGTGGGATTGAACAAGGCCCATGGGCTGATTGGGCAAGAGATTACGAGTGGCCAGACGAGAAGCTGATCGAACAGGCTTTCCTGCGAACTCTGGCCCGCCTGCCAAACTCAAAAGAGCTTGTGGCAGCGCGTGAACGGATCTCAGGGAAGTCAGGCGAGGCCCGGATGGAAGGCCTTTGCGACGTGATCTGGGCTCTTGTAAACACGCGTGAATTCCTTCTGAATCACTGATCAGATCAAGAGATAGAGTTGGTAACCCATCGAAACAGTTGCATCCATTCAGAGTTCTTGGACATTTTTGGAGATCCTACAAGATGAGCGACCGGAAAAGTTGGATCAGCGATTGCGAAAACTACCATCGCCGCGACTTCCTCAAAGTCGGTTCGGCAGGTCTTTTGGGAATCACGTTAGCGGATCTCCTACGTGCTGAAGCCACGTCCAGAGAAGCCGTTCGCGATCGGGGAACTGGAGCCGCCGGCCCGTTACCCAAACCCGTTTCGACCAGCCCCAAGGCCAAAAGTGTGATCATGGTCTGGCTGGCAGGTGGGCCTGCAACCATTGATATGTGGGATCCCAAACCCGACGCCCCTGATACCATTCGTGGAGAATTCAAGGCGATTTCCACCAAAGTGCCTGGCCTTCAGTTCAGCCAGCACCTGCCAAAGATGGCGTCTGTGGCCGACAAAACCACCGTGGTCCGATCCATTCACCACACCATCGCCGCCCATGAACTCGGCACTCAGTATATGATCACTGGAAATAAGCCAAATCCAGCCCTCATCTATCCCGCCATGGGTTCTGTCAGTGCATTGATGCTAAAAACACCAGTGGGTGTGCCACCTTATGTCACTTTTTCAGAACTCCGGGCTGGCCGTTCCGGTGGGGCTGGATACCTCGGGCCAGCATACAACCCGTTTCCAGTAGAAGCGGGAGGAGGCCGATTGCGAGTCCGCGGTGTGAGTCTCCCAAAAGAGCT
>CAMCFM010000203.1 GCA_945874095.1 Candidatus Kuenenia stuttgartensis | reverse complement strand
CAGAGAAATCTTTTGGATGTGGCATTGTCGTGCCGGATGACCCGGTTTGCAGGCGTCAGATGGAATTCCGATTGGAAGAACCTGATTCATCGGTTAAACCTGTTTCAAAGTGTATCGAAGCAGTGGCTGGCCAGGCCTGATCATTGGGCGATCGAGTTGCATTATGAACAGCTTGTACAAAATCTGGGCGACTCCATTCAGCCTGTTTTTGAAAGGATAGGACTTGAAATGCCATTAGGGATTGAGCAGTTTTATCAAAACAAAAGGATCGTCAATACAGCCAGTGCAGCTCAGGTGCGCCAACCGATTTACGCATCATCCATTGGCAGGTGGAAGCACTATGAACCCGTTTATGGAACGTATTTCCGGGAAATAAATCTGAAGGATTAAATCAAATCCAGGCGACGCCTTTGCCTCGATGATTTTCGTTGGCATTCCTGACAGATCCCTTCCACGACGAATCGGTGAGCTTCAGCCCTGAACCCGTGTTCCTGAGCCGTTTGTTCGCGAATTTGACGGATCTGGTCGTTGCGAAATTCGACAATCGCATCGCACTGGGTGCAGTGCAGGTGATCGTGTGAGGGGTAACCAAAATCGTGCTCATAAACTGAGCGATTCGCTAACCGGAATTCGCGCAGAAGTCCACTTTCAACCAATAGTCGTAATGTGCGATAAACCGTCGATCGACTCACGTTCGACTGCTTCACATGCAGTTCGGCTACCAGTTCGTCGGCATCGAAGTGCTTGTGAGAGCTGAAGATGTGGTGTACGAGTACTCGCCTCGGTGCCGTCAGTTTTTCGCCACGGATTTCAAGGAATTCACGGAACTTTACTTCCGCTGACTGAGGCGAAGCAGGATCACCCAAGTCTTGGTCAGCGGCATTTTCAATGACTGAATGTGATGCGGTTTCGGGGGTGTCCACTTTATGTCCGATGACCGTCATGAATGGGGCGATCCAATGGGTGTCAATGGTTTTGCCAAATTCATTTATACAGGTATGAATCAAAAAATGCCAGTCGATAATCGACTGGCATGATTGGATTTCAGGTTGTTTGCGAAATACCAGCTCTCTGGTTTTTCAAAAATTGGATTCTCAGCGAGGCGAAACAAGGCCGGTTTCGCTACCCACGACAGGCGTGGACGTGGCTGGAAGTCTCGGTATTACAGTGCCTTGTGAAAATTCTGGGATATTGGCTGGCCGTGGTGTGACAGGCAAAGGCTGGGCAGGTTCAGCAACTTGGGGTAAGTTTGCCGATGTCGCTGGAGAGCCGCTGAAAGTGACATTTGGGGAGCCTGAAACGCTGATGGAATCGGAACCGGTTACAGTGGGGCTGACTGGAACTGAGGTGGTTGTCACGGAAGTCTCAGTTGGCCGGCCTGTGGAAATCTGCATCACGAGGTCTTCAAGTGCTTTATGGAGATGTCCCACGCTTGGGTCACAGCCCTCGGGATTGCCAGCATAAGAAAATGGATGGGCACGAAGGCGACCCATGGACCGGTCGTAAACCACCATTTGAACGTTCTCAATGAAGTCGGCAGAAGGCTGACCGCAATGTCCGTGGATTTTCGAGAAATCGTGGCCGCGAATCACAGCCAGAATTTGCTTGATCTGGCTGACTGGTAGTTTATGGACACCTTCGCTGTCGATTACGGTTCCGTCGGCGTAGATTTGAATGAAAAGTGCAAAGCTCGAGCCGCTGTCGGATCGGCCCAGCCCGACGCGAGTCAGAATTGGATCTGCCTCAGTCACTGGCCCGTTGTGGCGAGGTCTGGCCGTGACACGCGTTGAGGATGAATCGCCGAACCCAGGGGAGGTCACAGCAGGGCTGAACGCAGTCGCGGCGTCTGATGGCAACTCACTATTGGGTTTGAAGTTGCGATCGGTTGGAGTACGGGCAATCTGATCGCTACGGGGATGATCGTGGTTGTGTTCCTGATCCGATTTCGAATCGTTTTTAGAGGATCCGAACCGGAAGAATCGCGAAAGCCCAAGTCCTCCACGTGCATCATCCTGAGCACTCGAGGGCGTTGCTGATCCAACCCAGCATACCAGTGCCAGGCTGACAACTAAGGCGTTGGTAAAGTACTTACGACGCGAGAAATTAGGGCTCATACGCATGATCTGGACCTCCATGTCCGTTTTCATATTGTGGACTGTTCCTGAATGGACCAAACCAGTCCATCACGTCCTCAGGAGCCGTTACATGCGTGAACCCATAAGAAGTTCGGCGAAACCGAGCTTACATGGGAACGACACGCAACGCTTCCTCGATCGTGGTCACTCCACTACGAATGAGATCGACCACAGAGGTTCTCAAAGTTTGCATGCCTTTGGCTTCCGCAGATTGTCTAATCAGATCTTTCGGACTTTTCCGCATAATCAGACCGCGGATCTCTTCATCGACCTCTAAAATCTCAAAAACACCAACTCTTCCAAGATAGCCTGTGTGGAAACAGGCTGGGCAACCTTGCCCGAATGAGACTTCGGCGTCGGCGAGTTCTTCTTCTGGAAGCCCGATCAGTTGCCATCTGGCAGGATCAGGCTTTCGCTTTATCTGGCAATAAGGACAGACTTTACGGACAAGTCTCTGGCCTACGATACCGAGCAGTCCACCGGCCAGCATAAAGTTGGGCACGCTAAAATTGTGGAGGTTTGAGATGGTGGTTGCAGCGTCGCCGGCATGGGTCGAGCTAAAGACAAGAACGCCAGTGAGGGCTGCTCTCAAGCCAATCTGAGCGGTTTCGTCGTCGCGGATTTCTCCGATCATGATCACGTCGGGATCCTGACGGAGCATCGCCCTTAAGCCTTCCGAGAAGCCAACTTCAGCACGTCCATCGACCTGTACCTGATTGACTCCGTCGAGCCTGTATTCGATCGGATCCTCGATCGACATCAAGTTCCGGGTAGGTGTGTTTACTGCGCCCATAAAGCTATACAGGGTCGTGGTTTTGCCAGATCCAACCGGGCCGCTGGCGAGAATCATTCCGTTCGGCTGCTGGAGTAACCTGAGAAGGACTTCGTCCTGACCCCGACTGAGCCCAAGTTGATTCAGGCCAATGATTTCCGCGATGGCGTCGTGAACACGCAGGACGATTTTCTCGCCATACCCTGAAGGCATTGTCGAAACACGAAGATCGTGACGTCGGTCATTATGGTTGTGAGAGATCCGTCCATCTTGTGGAGATCGACGTTCCACAATATCCAGATTGGCCAGAATCTTGATTCGGCTAACAACAGAAATTGCCTGCTCATAAGGGATTGTGATGATGTCGTGGAGCAGACCGTCGACTCGGAAGCGGATCCGGTAATCGGTTTCACGGGGATCAAAATGGATGTCGGTGGAGCGTGAATCAATCGCAGAACTGAAGAGAGCGTCGGTCAGTTCCGGCGTGTCTTTGTTATCAATCATAACGCGAAGCGATTGTCGCATTTCAACTTCGCGAAGTTCCTGGTTTGCTACAGCAGGATAAGAACCTGTGCCTGTCTGACCTTGTGGTTGCTGGCCGGTTGCGATAAAGCCTTGGGCGGTTTGGTGGAGCTGGCCGTACGGATTTGGAGTTGTCTGAGTTGGGGCCGATTTTGCGACTTCAGGGCTATGAGATGCCCCGCCGAAGAAATTCCCAAAGAATCCAGCAATTCCTGTGTGGCCATGGTTTTGCGGATGGTCAGCAGAGGCCTCGGCAGGAGGAGCGGCCGCCATTTGGCCAGGCATTGGAGCCGTGGAGGGCATGAAACGCAGGGTGATCAGGGCGTCTCGCAAACTGCAGGTGCGATCTTTGCTGTGTCTGATGGCCTGGATGAGTTGGTCGGAAGTGATCACGCCAGCCTGGACAAGCCAACTGCCCACAACCAGGTCGTCCATAGCAGGTTCAGGGGTGTTGTGAGGTGGTTTTTGGTCCACAGTCGGAGCCTCTTCGATTGTTTTTTTGATGGATGTAGGTTAGGGATGATCCAGGAGTTGACCATGCTTGATATGATGAAGCTGAATGGCAAATCAGGATATCGTGCAGGTCCCCGAGGATTCGATGGATCTATTTTTATCGCTGGCAACAAGATAAGCCAGAGGCAATCAAAGAATTTTTCGAAAACGATCCATGGGAGTCCCGTTTTTGGTTGAGCGTTAGAAACCAACAGGGGGATTTTTCGAAGCCAGCCATTTCATCATGAGGTTTGGAGGCCGATCCTGGCTGATCGCTGGAACTTGTTTTCGACGAGAATTTAAACTCGACTTTTAAATTTTAATTGAAAAGTGGATCCTTCGCCAAGTTTGCTCATAACGCAATATTCTGCATCAAGTGCCGTTGCAATTCGAGCCACGATGGCAAGGCCGAGGCCAAAGCCTTCGATTCCGTTGTTTCTATTGTCGCTGGAGCGAAAGAACGGATCAAAAACCTGTGCCACTTCTGACTTTTTAATTCCTTTGCCATGATCCTGGACTTCAACGATTGTGATACCAGCCAGACTTTCCACTCTAACAATGACTTTCGATCCAAAATCACTATATTTGATTGCATTGTCGATCAGATTGTCGATCGCTTGGCCGAGCATTGCGGAATGCGATTGAACCATAATTTGTGAGGATTCATCCACTTCAAGTTGGATATCGTTCGACCTTTGATGATCATTCCAGCTGGTTTTGAGATGGTCTTTAAGCCATTCCTTAACGTGGATCATTTCCAGTTTCGATGTGATGGATCCGGCATCGGCTCTGGCCAGGAATAAAAGCAGTTCTACAATTTTCTGGAGGCGTACGACTTGCAGTCTGGCGGAACTCAATACGCGTTTGTACTCCTCCGGATCGCGATCTCGCCGCAGTGCCACATCAAGCTGGCCGAGCATGGCCGTGAGCGGAGTTCGCATTTGGTGAGAGGCTTCGCTGGTGAATCGCGACTGTTGCGCAAATGAATATTCCAGGCGATCCATAAGCCCGTTGAATGCTTCGGAAAGCAATTGCAATTCGTCGCGGGTTGGCATGGAACCAAGTCGATACGAGAGCTGGTCGGCTGTAATCCGCTTCACAGCTTTGCTCATATCGCTTAGCGGAGCAAGTGCTTTCTTGCAAAACGATCGGCCCAGAATGGCAGCAATGATCCAGGCAGAAACGGCTACAAATGTGAGAGTCCAGGTGAGTCGGATTAGAGAATAAGACATGGAATTTAATGGCCAGGCAGTGATAAAAACCAATCCCTGATAAAGTTTTTTCTTGTCACTCACATTGGCGTTCTTGTAATTACTCGAGTCAAGCCTGATTTTGAAAACTTGCCAGTCTTGATCGAGCCATATGTAGTTCTCTTGAGTAATGGAATTGACAGGGGCGTTGGATCTGGAAAATTCCGAGACCGGAAATGTAGGGGCTGGAGAGCTGTCCACCATTCGACCTGACGGATCAAACACAGCCCAGATGGTGGGCTGATCCTCATGCCAGAATGAAATCTGGTGCTGTTGGGGTTCCCACTCAATTCCATTTTGATGCACTTCGCACGCTGCAACGAGGGTTTCGAGAGTGGAGGCGGCCCTGTCTTCAAGCTCATGGTTGAGGTCAAAACGAGCAAAAAAGAAAATGGCTATGGAAAACGCTGTTAATACAATTGCAAGAGCGACCAGGAAAAAAGCCATTAAGCGATTTGTTAGTGAAAGTGGCATGATTGAAGAATTGGGGCTAGATTTGATATGAGAGATTAAATTGGATAAAGCTCTAAAATCACGGATGAATTTAGAACTTTATCCATGATCAAATGTTAAATCGCATGGATCAGTCAGCGACAAGACGCTCCACGCGCCACGAGCTTTCTGAGGGCGAAAGCATGATTGTGATTTTCGAGGGCTTTGGCTTCTCAGCACGGAACTGGAATTCCACCAGCTTCATCTTGGTGTTTTGATTCGCCTTGGAGGACTCGAATTTAATCTCTGACATCAGAGCGGGCCTGCGTTTCACGTAATCGCGGAACGCCTCTTTGCCCATCAATGATTTAAACTCGGGCGTTGTCTCTTGCCAGGCGTTGTCAACTTTGCCAGATTTGATCTCGTTCAGAAACGCTTCGGCGATCGACTGCCCCTGATCAGCCGGCAGACTTGGGGAACTGCTACAGCCCCCCAACGCGACGGAGATCAGAAGCAGCAGATAAATTCCGTTATGACGCATGGTTTTCCTGATTCTCAGAGGTTCGATAAGGATCGGATGAGTCTCCTGTGATTAGAAGGAATCGCTGCTGATCACTTCGCCATTGGCTCGGGTTCCAATCGCTCTCCAGACCTGTTGCGAGATCGAGTTTTTGATGAACCTCACAGATCCATCCATCATCTGTGCATTCACTCCGCCAGGGTGGTAACTCCGTGCTGTCACAGCCGCATAAGTTGGCAGGGTGATCGATTCGCCGTCACGCATCGAGGTGAAATCAATATCCTGAGGGGCAATCGCACCGGCTGGCTTGTACAAGAACATGAGGTTCGGCGTAAAGGTGGTGGTGATACCCGTTTCGTGGACATCGCCTTCAACCCATTCCGTATGTCCGTTACTATCAAATGTGCCGCTTCCAATCATGCTGGTCAATTGCTGAGGCACGCTTGGAGGCAGAACTCCAACCGTTGCAGGCTGAGCTGTATCCCAGACATTCGGTTGGTATGCTTTGTTTTCACTGGCTGCCAAAGTGTTAGAAAGACCATCCGTGATATTCGCTGGGGTGAACGCCCTGTTCGGCATAAATGCACCATCACCGACCTCGCCCGATTGCGGGTCATAGATGAACCATGTGCCTTGATTGAGGCTGTAATTCAGCGGGTAATAGGTCAGAGTGGCGGTCGGGCGAGCCCTGTCGTTGATCTCGCTGGGGCACATGAACATGGAGATGCGAAGTGCTGCAACGGTCGGGCCTGATGTGAACTGGTGTTGAACGCTCCAGTTGATCAGATTAAACAGGCTGGCTTGCTCCATAAAGGGCAGGAGCCGGGCATGGGCTGACCATGGCTGTGAGGTGTAGCCTTTGGGCATGACAGAAAATGGCGGAAAAGTGGTGTTTGTCGAGAGATAATTGTGGGTGGCCAGACCCATTTGCTTCAGATTGTTGATGCACTGAGTTCGCCGGGCTGCTTCACGGGCCGACTGCACTGCTGGCAAAAGCAGGGAGATAAGCACAGCGATGATGGCGATCACGACGAGCAGTTCGATCAGTGTGAAGCCACAATTCTGCTTGATTCTGCGATTGGAAACGGTCATCAGAGAACGCTTTCTGTAGATCACCAGGGTTCAGGTTGATTCAGATCATACGACTTCTTGAGGAATTGTAACCGTTCAGTCCTCATTCTGCTAATAAAAATGCCGAGGTCCCATCGCATTTTCACAGAGTAACTCACAGATTCATGATTTTATCGTCGTCTCAATTGGGCTATCCTGTTTTTGATAATCTCGTAACCTCTTGGTTATGAACGATTC
>CAMCFM010000202.1 GCA_945874095.1 Candidatus Kuenenia stuttgartensis | reverse complement strand
CCCAGCAGTCGATCCTGATGATTCACGATGCTCAGGCGAATATTATGCGGAACCTGATTCTGGTTCAATCGCACAGCAGGCTTGAAAATGGGATGCTTGGTATCTCCACCGGGATTTTCAAAGAAATACAATCCATTGGATGGTTTGTCAGGACAAACGACGACCAGATCCCGGTCTCCATCCTGATCAAAGTCGATCGGCAAAGGCTCAGCCCAAAGGCCGACTCCCAAATCCACGACAAGGCCGGGATTGTTGTACGGCAATCGAACCAGATCCGGGGCTTCAGTCGATTGGGCCTGAATCGGCAAGCTGGTGAAAACGATGATCAGGGTGAGTTTCAGGATGCAATTCATCGACCAATTTCCTCTTAAAACATATGGTGCGATCATTCAGATCTCGAATTTTAAAGCTCAGGGGATCGGTAAGGCGTCGATGAGGTGACCGACGTAGTGGGCGATCTTTTCGGAGGCAATCTGAGCCGATTCACGAAGCTTTAAAAGATCTTTGATGGCCGCCGGCCTGGCCCAGAGTGCTCCAAGGGTGGCTCCCAGACGGAACGCGCCGGTTGGGCCTGTGATGGTCAGAATTTCAGGCGGTAATTCGTCGGTGGAGGTGTCAGTCACAACTCTCAGGCCGACCCATCGGAGATTTAAGGATTGGCAAAGTTCTGCAACGGCATAGCTTTCCATGTCGACCACAATGGAGCTTGACTTATCTCTCCACTCAGCTTTCTCGGATGACTTTCTGAGGATCTGGTCTACAGTCAGCAACCGGCCTGTGGTGATCCCTTCCGGGAGCAATTCCGGACGGATCGGAACCTCGACCAACTGGCCTGCCATGTTCACCACTTCAGTCGGGAGAATCACGTCGGCCGATTTTAAAGAGGGATCAAGAGCACCGCCAAAGCCGGGCTGGATGATCCAGTATGGACGGTGACCAAAGATGAGGTGTTCCGCAGCCTTTCTGGCCCTGTCGCACCCCATCCCGCTATGGATCACGGCCACCACCCGGCCTTCCCGGATACCTTCAAAAACAGTCTGCCCCTGGGCCTTGTACTTCCGGACCTTTTTGAGGTGATCCATAAGCTCAGCGGTTTCCATGGGCAGGGCTGCGACAATCCCGATA
Organism: Candidatus Kuenenia stuttgartensis; assembly: GCA_945874095.1. Lineage (GTDB taxonomy): Bacteria > Planctomycetota > Planctomycetia > Isosphaerales > Isosphaeraceae > QWQI01. The sequence goes on along the minus strand of CAMCFM010000202.1, from coordinate 6,306 downwards.
TCGGCGCGGTGAGGGGCAGGCGCAATGGCTTTGTAACGGCCCTCGGATTCCCGATTTTCCGACTGGCCGTTCATGCCTTACCCCATTCACCCTGAATGATCATAGGAACTGCCAGGCGAGCATCTTGAAGGTATCGCCCAGCTTGTTATTCACACCCACGGCCGCCGCCACTTCATAACCCACGTGCGACATACAGTTTTCGCAGCGCGGGTCCTTGCCGTAGCCGTACTGGTCCCAGTCCGTGTTGTTGATCAGATCATTATAGCTTTTGTGGTGGATATCTGTAATCAGATAACACGGGCCTTTCCAGCCGGCAATGTTCCGGGTGGGGCTGGCCCAGGCTGTACACTGCATCTCTCGTTTGCCCTGGAGAAATTCCAGATAGATGGGCGAGGTGTTGAACTTATGCTTCTTGAACATGGCTTCAGCTTGCTTGAACTTGGTGCGGATCATCTCTCGGTTGAGGAAAATCTCGCGCACTTCAACGGCCGAATATTCATAGCCTGGGGCGATCATAAACCCATCCACACCAAGACTTGTCAGGTGTGTGAAGAGTTGGTCGAGTTCGCCCATGTCCGTCTCGGTGAAGACGGTGGTGTTGGAGCAGACCAGAAAGCCTTGCTCTTTCGCACATTTGATGCCGTCAATGGCTTCGTCGTAAACCCCATCGCGTTCCACAGCTAGGTCGTGCGATGCCTTGAGTCCATCGAGGTGGACATTCCAGAAGAACCGGTTGGAGGGCTTGAACTCCCCAATCTTCTTGCGGATGAACATCCCGTTGGTGCAGAGATAAACCACTTTGCCGCGTTCGAGAATCTTGGCCGTCAGTTCGCCAATCCCGGGATAGATCAGGGGTTCTCCACCACAGATGGAAACCACTGGGGCTTCGCATTCGTCGACAGAGTCAAGGCATTCCTGAATCGAAAGACGCTCTTTGATGTGCGTGTCATATTCGCGGATCCGACCACAGCCTGTGCATGTCAGGTTACAGGCGTGCAGAGGCTCAAGCATCAGCACCATCGGGTATTTCTTGGCCCCAACCAACTTCTTGCGGGCCACATAGGAACCAATCCGCATCGTCATCGACAGAGGAAATCGCATGGTTTTCGCCGTTATCCTTCCAGGGCGTATGAGTCACAATTCGAAATGGATCTGAAGGTTTCCGCGAATTGCTTGGGCCTAGATTCCCGGGCTTGGAAACAAACCCTGGAATCGATCAAAAGTCTGAGAGTACGTCTTCTACGATTGACCAAGGGGGGAAGCAACTTGTCGAGCCCGCTCGCCAATCGCTTCTGTTTCGGTTTGTTTCGGTTCGCTCAAACCACCAAGGGCTTTGCGATATCGGCCTAGAGCCATCAACGGGAAATAAGCTCGATAGTAGTGGTATTTGAGATAAAAGACCTTGGGGAAGCCTGTGCCGGTGAATTCAGGCTCGTTCCAGACACCGTCATCTGATTGGTGGGTTTGAAGCCAGCCCACGCCTCGTTCAACCGCCTCGCTCTGCTCCTCACCCGCTGAGATCAAACCCAGAAGTGCCCAGGCTGTTTGAGAGGCTGTGGCCGTGCCCGTGCCTTTTAACGAGGGATCGTCATAGCTGGCACAGGTTTCCCCCCAGCTTCCATCCGATTGCTGTACAGCTTTAAGCCATGAAACAGCTTTTTGGACACGAGGGTCTTCTAACGGAAATCCAATCGCCTTCAGGCCCTGTAAAGCCTGCCAGGTGCCATAGATGTAATTCACGCCCCAGCGGCCGAACCAGCAGCCTTCCGGTTCCTGGGTTTTCCAGAGATAGTCCAGTGCCTTCAGAATCGAAGGGTGATTGCGATCATATCCCAGCACACCCAGTAGTTCGACAATCCGCAGGGTGATATCCACACAGCTTGGATCAAGCATGGCGTTATGATCTGCAAATGGAACCTGTGTCAGCACTTCATTATCAATGTTGATATCAAAAGCGGCCCAGCCCCCATCACGATTCTGCATGCCCAAAAGCCAGGCCACGCCTCGGCGAGTTGCGGCTTGGATCTCTTCGGAATCGGCCTTGGGGCCACGATGAAGGGCCAGAAGGACCATGGCGGTGTCGTCAATATCGGCATAAAACTGGTTGGCGTATTGGAAGTGCCAGCCGGTCGGCTCGACATTTTTAGGGCCACGAAACTGCCAGTCACCTTTGACTCGAATCTCTTTGTCGAGAAGCCAACGGGTCGCCTTTTTCATCGACTCGTGCTCGCCAGATAGATCTCCGTCGGAGACACCAATGGCAGCTATCGCCGTGTCCCAGACTGGCGAGAAGCAGGGCTGAATGCGAATCAGGCCTTTTTCTTCGATCAAAAGCTCTTCGAGCTTGCTCAGTGCCCATTGCTGCAGCGAGTGGTCGTCCGAATAGCCCAGTGCCTTGAGGGCGATCACCGTGTAGACCATCGGTGGGAAGATGGCTCCAAATCCGTCAGAATTCTCCATGTGCTCCAGCATCCAACGCTTACATGCTGTCACAGCACGGCCTCGGATAAACTTCGGAGCCACTTTCTCGTAGACTTTCAAGCCCTTGTCAGCAAAGTAAAAGAATCGCTTCCAGGTCAGGCCTTTAGGGCCAAGGTCAGGAGTCGATTTCACGCCTGGGACAAACAGCTCTTCGATCGCCTCTGCACCAACCAGTTTACGGCACGGCTTCAGGGCAGACATGATCGAAAGGGCCACTACCATGTCCCGAGTCCATGCGGACATGGCCCAGATCGAGAATGGGAGCTTTTTGGGCAGGAAGATCAGCTCAGGGGGAACACTAGGAGTGTCACTGTAAGGAATCTGGCCGAGCAGGGCGAGATAAAATCGCGTAAAGCTGTTGCATCGCATGGCCCCACCGTGAGATAGGATCAGCTCGCGGGCTTTGACCATTCGTGGTTCGTCGATCGAAAAACCGGCCAGTTTCAAAGCGTAATACGCTTTTACAGTGGCGGAATGCTCGGTCGGCCCACCTGGATAGATCGACCACCCACCTTCGCTGTTCTGAAGCGTGAGCATGTACTTTGCAGATCGGACGCATTCCTGCGACTTATGCCGGCCCAAATAGGCCATGAGCAGGATATATTCGGATTCCAGAATGGTGTCGCCTTCGAGTTCTGCGCACCAGTGTCCATCCGACTTCTGCTCTTTCAGCAGCCACGCGATGGCCGAGTCAATCGATTCATCGATTGATCGTGAATCAAATTTTCCATTCAGTTCGGTCGATTGGCCAATTTCAGGCAGAGTCAGCTGAACAGGCATAGTTTGATCGATCGCCTTAATGTCACGGGCCATGTGATTGCCACAAATCTCATCACTAACTTTGCTGGTCGAATGCCAGTAAAGCGACTTGTGCTTCACTTCCTTGTTCTGGAATTTATGTTTTTATCAGTTCCAAGCTGAATCCACAAGTCCGAATCGAACGCTTATGCGGATTTTAACTGTGAATTTGGCCCTGACCTGGGAATCTTTGACGATTGAGTGCGATTTTACTCGGTTTCCAAGGGTTCAATCGTCAGCTTATTGAAGACTCGAACCACTGTCAAAAACGACTCGTAAGGCGCAACACTGGCAAGGCTTGCCTCGCCAAGTTTGATGTGAGTGGCATCGACCTCTGACTGCCTGAACGTCGCATCTACGGCCACCCAACGCCGATTCACATAAACTTCGTTCCACATATGGAAGCCAAATCCGCCGAGACTATCGACATAAACAACCCCTACAACAGTCTTTGTCGCTACTCCAGCGGCGCGGCACAAGGCGGCCAGTAAAACGCTGTGTTCAGTGCAGTCGCCCGAAAGGTTGCGAGCCACTGAAGAGGCCGGTGCGAAAGCCACGGCAAAGTTCTTGCGGCGCAAGTTGCGTGATACCCAGTTGTTCAGAGCCACCACCTTGTCCCATTCGTCGGTCACTCCACGGGTCGCCGTTTTTGTGATCTCCTGAACTCGCGAATCGTCGGAATTGATCAACGGAGATGGCTGAAAGTATTCATCCGCCACCTTCTCTGGCCCTTGATTGCCTGAGGAACGGTCCTGAGTGGTCACTTCCATGATTCCCGTCTTCCCATCCGCATTCGGCACCAGCTTCTGTCGAATATCGTCAGGAAGCAATTCCTTCAGCGCAATATCGTTCGACTTCAAAGCATATTTCGCCTGACGCACTGTCTCGCTGCTCTTGATCGGGGTACTGGTTTTGATGATCGAAGTCGCCAGCAGGTCCAGTCGCTCAGACGTAATCGGAGCCTCAGCACTGGCTTTCGTGGTTCGATACGTGATGTAACCACCAAATGCATCGGTGAACGTCTTGAGGATCTGGCCACCTTCATCCACCCAATAAGTGGTGTCAAGCTCAGGCATTCTGCGATCATCAGGAGTGGTCACTTGCGAATCCACGCGCAGGAGGTCGCGCTTGATCCCTCCACCCAGCTCCACAGGCTCGATCTTTTGCGATAAGAGCTTGATGGTAATGATTTTATTGAGGTCTGGCACATAGCTTTTCAGGGTTCGTTCCTCGCCTGGCTTAATCAATGAACGTGCCAGACTCTGCTCCACGGCATATGGGCCTCTCACATCCTTGTTCCAGGCGACTTTTTCCGTCTTTTTCTGGCCATTGCCTTCCATGGTCAGATTGAGCGAGCCGGATTCGTCCAGATCGCCAAAGGTCCGCATCTCTCCCCCACCGCTGTTTGTACGGGTGTCGATTCGCAGGACTTCACCTTCAGGTGTTTCGATCGTTCCAAATCGCTGACGCATGGTCACAGCGTCGTTAAGTCTCTTAAAAGAAAGGCTCGTAGTGACTTCTACACGCAGGTACTTCTTCGATTTCTCTTCAAGAGGAGTGACCTTCGTATAAACCGAGCCTACCCGCTTGCCTCCAATAAAAATCGCGTCCCATGACTCTTGTGATGGAGCGTTCTCCTGCGCCTGGACAGCAGAGAAACAAGTCGTGATCAAGGTGGCAAATGCCAGCCTGCAAATGACGATGCGGAGCAATCTGTTATGCATTGTGGAACGATCCTTGATCCAATCAGAAAATGCGAAGCAAGTCGAGATTTGACTACTATGCCTGAAACCGCCGATTCGCTCAATCCGACTCTCTTAAATTCTCTTCGACAGCAAGGTCTTTCATCTGTTTGACCAACTGCTCAAGCCGGTTGAAGTCTTTGGTTTCAATGGCCTCTTTCCAGTTGTCCCAAACGGAACGGCCTTCACCTGAAAGCTCGCTGAACCTGCCGAGGTTGAAACCAAGTTGGAGCCACCATCGGCGGTCATCCGGCCATTGCGAGCCATCGGACAGCGGCCCAGCCAGAATTTCATCGGCTTTCGCTGAACAGTGATCCAGCCCTTGAAACCGTGATTTGTGTGGTAATGACATTCCGGGTCAGTCCTGACGTGGTTGGGCCAATTTGACGATCAGACGTTCCATGACGGTTCTTGGAGTCAGATCTGACCAGCCCTTTAAGTCCAGATCCGCCTGAATCAATACGCCCGGCAAGTCATTCACACGCCTTGGCCCAAGGTGGCGATGCTGCGCAATTCCGGCATCAATCACTTTCTGGAACCCTGGAAAACCAGCTTCGCGGAATGCCTCTTGAGCTTCAACCTTTCTATGACGTAACAAACCGGCATGATTGAGCTTACGTAATGTGACAGACATCGCGGCGAGTAGCCCGACGGGATTCTCTCCGGACGAAATCAGAGCGTCCAGATCGGCCAAAGCCTGTGCGGAATTGCCTGTCGTGGCTCGCTCGATCATGTTCCAGACGGAATCGGCCTGGCCAGAGTGAACATATCTGGCCACGTCGTCGCGTTTGATCACACTTTTTTTGCCGTCATGGGTCGCAATCGCCAGCTTCTCAAGTTCCTGATCCAGAAGGCCAGCCTCAGGGCCGACAAGTTCGGTCATAAGCACAGCGGCGTCTCGATCAATCTTGGTCTGATGAAGAGCGGCCCGGCCCATCACCCAGCTCACCATCTCGCCGACATTGGGCGGTCTGGCGTCAATCAAAAGTCCTACGCTATCCACAAACTTATAGAGCTTTGTACTGGCTGGAAAAAGTTTGGCTGCCAGCACTAAAACACTGCCCTGACAAGGCCTCTGTGCATATTTTTCAAGCTCGGCCCGATGCTTTGTGATGAATGCGTCTGCAGGATCAAGGGCGACCATGCGCTTGGGGGAAAAAAACGATTGGGTGGCGAGTTCATCCAAAACATCCGCAAGAATCGCACTATCACCCGACTTTTTCGTCAACCCCATCCGCTCCGAATCTTCAGCGAAAGTCAGCTTCTCGATGGCAACAATCGACTC
>CAMCFM010000201.1 GCA_945874095.1 Candidatus Kuenenia stuttgartensis | reverse complement strand
CTCCGGCAACGATGCCTAAAGCCGCCATGAAGGTTCCGATACGAAAGATTGTCAGTGGTTGCATTTCAAGCGTGCTCCGGTTTTTGATTGCATGGGATGTTAAGCAGAGACTCACGAAGTTCCGCCGCCAGGAAAAGGCTTCCTGTGATCACCACAAGCCCATCAGGGCCTGCGATTTCAATGGCTTTGTTTAAAGCCAGTAAAGGCTTTTCGGAAATGAATTCTACGCGCCGGCCCAGGCTTGTCACAGCATCTTGAGTTTCATCAAGTGGCCGCGCTCTTGGATTATGCTCATAACGAGTTAAAATGATATCGTCAAAGTACGGTAAAAGGGATTGCAACTGCCCGTGTAAATCCTTTTCCCGAGTTGTTCCAAAGACCAGCACTTTCCTGCCAGAAACGTCTGGGAAATGCTCCACCATCGTTTCAGCAAGTGCCTCGGCTGAGGCTTTGTTGTGTGCTCCGTCGATTATCAGCCATGGGTTTTTACGAATAATTTCCACCCTGGCAGGCATGGAAAGGCCCATCCAGCCTTGATCCACATCCGAGCCAGAAACTTCGAGACCTTTCTCTCGTAACGCATCGAAAACAGAGAGCGCCAGTGCCGCATTTTCAGCCTGATGAGGACCAATGAACGGGACCCGATGTACGCCCCATTCCCGTACCCATGTTTTGACGTGGATAGAACTTGGAGATGGTTCCAGTATTGGCTTTACCGGTTTCATCTCATGGTAGAAATAATCCGTTTGGAATTCGCGCAGCACACTGTTTCTAAGAACCGCAATATCGCGAATTTCATTTCGAGCCGGGATGTCTGTGACCCCGCTCACGGTCAATCCGCCACGTTTAATGATACCGGCCTTTTCGATTGCAATAGCCGAAGTGGTATTTCCAAGCTGACGTGTGTGGTCTAATGAAATCGAAGTGATCACGCTGACAAGTGGCCTGATAATATTGGTCGAATCCAATCGCCCACCCATCCCCACTTCCACCACCACGGCTGTGCACTGCTGGGTGGCAAAATAGATCAGGCCAATCGCGGTTGTCACCTCAAAAAATGTCAGCCGGTCGTCTTCTGGACGTTCGAAATCCATGCCTTCCACGATCGGCTTGATCGACTGGATCAGCTGAATCAGGTCAGCCCGAGGGATCATCTGCCCGTCAATCACATAACGTTCTTCCAAACAGTGCAGGTGGGGTGAGCAAAAAAGGCCTGTTTTGTAGCCAGATGCCGAAAGGCCTGCGGCAATCATGGTCGAAGTCGAGCCTTTGCCCTTGGTTCCGGCCACGTGAATCATGTTAAGGCCAAGGTGCGGATCGCCAAGCCGCCGCATCAACCGCCGCATTCGGCCCAGACCAAGGCCCACAGAACCGCGAGGCAGCCCGGAACGCTCATAATTGAGCCGCCCATAGAGAAAGTCCATCGCCTCGCTGTAAGAATCCATGTGAGCTGTCATGGCTGATTCGTCTGCTTTAGGCGCTGCGTGCACCCTTAATCCGGTCTGTTTTTGTCAACCGACACTTACTCAAGTGATCGGCACCTGCATTATTAGACTATGCTTTCAGCCTGAATTAGTCCATGCAAACTCGATCCTTAGAGTGGTATCCAAGTTGGCTTAACTGCAAATTATCAAGAAATCTAATCAGAAAATCGTTAGAGTAGGTGCTATCGACGATAGATTCTGCAAGAATCCGGCTTCTTCATTTCTGTAAGGACGACCGAATATGGGATTTCTGAGTGCTTTAAAAAACCTCCTGAGCCCGGACGTGACCACTCCCGAAATGGATACGGAAAAAGAGCGGGAAGCCCTAAGGCGAGCCTGGGGGTTGGATCCGGACGACCCCGTACTGGCCCCTGAACGAGCCGATCAAAAGGCTTCAGCGCAGGCGGAATTGGACCCATCGGGATCATCCTATGACCGTCACCTGTGGCAGAACAAGATGGTCCGTTTTGCGACAGAGGCCAAGGAAATCGCCAAGATCGATTTCGCAGGACACGTTGCGGAACTCATGGCAGAACACCGTAACCTCGGTATCTCAAATGAATTGGCAAATGCCACCGCATACTCGGCTTTTGAAACGGCTGTTCGAAACGTTGTGGCCGACCGCAAAATCAGCCTTGCCGAACACGCATATCTCGACGCCCTGAGAGAGGCCTTGGGCTTGCCCAACGAAACCGCCACAGAAATCGTCAAAGGCGTTGTGGCTGATGCCGAGTCTGTTTTCCAAGCCAAAATCGAAGGCGTTTAACCCCCAGCCTGTCGCCCCTGCAAAGGCCCGGATCGGTCAAACTGCATCAAGGAGCCACGGCTGGCTGAGTGTCGTGGCCCGGCCTTGGCGGCTCTTCATTGCCCAATGCCGCTGGCAAACGCTTCGGCTTCATGTCCCGGTCCACGCACGCGACCGTGGAATGGCCAATCGCCAGAAGTACTGTCTCTCGATACACTTCGTATCGGTGAACAATCTTCACATGAGTCGTTCGCTCAACAATTGTACGCAGTGTCAGCACATCGTCATAGAATGCTGGACGACGATACTTACAGCCCAGATCCGAGAGCACGATCAAGCTGCCCTCATCTTCCATGTCTTTGTATGAATAACCTTTATGTCTGAGGAACTCGACCCGGCCCATCTCAAAATAGACAAAATAATTGGCGTGATGCAACAGCCCCATCCGGTCCGTTTCCGCATAACGCACACGAATCTGCATGTCGAAATAAGGCTCTCCAGTGGTCATGGCCGGCGGAGCGACGTGAATGTGTGGGATCGTCATTTTCGGGAACTCTCCGGTGCGTTTGGTTTCTGTGCCAGGGAGTGTTCATTCTGGGCTGGATAGCTGCGAATCACAAGTGGATATGGGTCGTAAGGCCATTGTTCACGGCTTGGTGACTGCGGCTTGAAATCGGTGTTAAGCCATGTCATGAAACGAGTTGGAGAATGTATTTGATGATTGTCAGCCAGCCAGTTTTCATATTGCTGGAACTGTCTCAGAGTGACAACACCATCGCCAAGCCCAAAAAACATGTACTTCCACGAGAACGATTTTCGAGCCTCCTCCAGCGACTGCCCTTCAGTCAAAAGTCTCGTCATGGCCGAGGCCAGACCGGTACGTTCAGACCCATGAAAACAGTGGATCAGCAGGGGCCTGGGTGCATCGCGCAGAACTTCGGCCAGGCTCTGGGCCTGATCGCGGCTCATCCAGTCGCAGCTTGAGAGCGGCATGTCAATTTGTACGGCACCTGTGGAAAGCGTGGCCGCTCGTTCTCGGTCATACCAGCCATCGCCCGGATTTGGGCCACGCAGGTTTAAAACAGTGCGTATCCCAAGCTCTCGAATGGTCGTTGCAAGCATCTCAGGATCCATTTGATCCGACCGATAGACCGGATTCGGGCCCGAGATGACCACCCCGAAATTGTCAACGGCGTGTCGCCATGCCCAGAAGCTGCCTACCAGAATCGCGAGGGTTGCGACGATGCCCCGGACCGTCCAGCGCGTCATACGCAGTCGGTTCATATCCAGTCTCCTTAAGCATATACGTCGAGTCAGCGAACCGCTCGACCAAAGAGTGATCCTTCACATCGCCAGTCGGATTCGTCCACCGATACTGGCTGACCTCGTCCCAAGCCTTGCTGGCCGACCATCCATAATGTCTCATCCGCCATGCGGTATGCGCCTGAGTGGTTCGATGATGCCCCGCCACACAGTGGAACAGCAAAGGCTTGGGCAGTTGCTCGATCCAGTCGGCGGCTTCCGCCATCTGAGCGAGAGTCATATAGGAACCGACCACTGGCATTATCACCCAGTCAATCGGCTTAGACTTGACCACTTCAGCATAACTCGTGTATTTCTGATCAGTTACGCCCATAACAGAAAGGCTCAGAATCGAGCGGATTCCGTAGCCGGCGACTAATCTCCGGATCGGCCACGGACGCTGCCATGCGGCTCTATAAATTTGCCCTGGAACGACTTCCGCGAATCTCTTCAGAAAGACGTCGTCCCAGTATTGCACCACGCCGGTCGAGACAGCAGCCGTGATCAATCCAGAGCCAACAATGAGTCGACGCCGGGATACCCGGCTGGAGGATACCGCCATCGGAACCGGTTCAAATTCACTGGAGGGCAGTTCGACCAGCTTGATTTTTGCCATCATGGCCGCAGATCATCCTTGACCTTTGGTACGTATTCTGACTGTTTTGGCAGTATAACCAATCAGGTGGATTGGGCAAGCTGGATTTGCTAGAGCAAAATCACACTTGTTATGCCGTATTTCCGAAGGTCCGGCATCCAGCCGGGCTCACTCGAATCCTAATGAGACCTTCGATAGAAAATGCCCCGCTCTGGTTAGGGTGTGGATGGTTCCACCCCGAATGTCCCATTCGCTCGGAGTCATTTTGGTTTTATGGACTGATTTGATTCAATATAACAACATTCAAAGATTGGTTGATCGCGCAGGTGCGTTACAGCGGCCCCCTACAAATCTCATTGCTGACCGCTCAACGTATGGCCGCATTTGCATTTGCAGATGCATACCGTTCGAGCGAAATATAAATCGCTCTATCGCTCCAGAATTCAGCTGCAGATGCATGCCGTTCGAGCGAAATATAAATCGCTCTATCGCTCCAGAATTCAGCATCTGCTATGATACGCTTCTGTTGAGTAAGTATGGTTTTGGATAACAAAGTGATTTTGGGGCAAGAATGGCGCGTATTTTGGGACATCATTCATCAACCGATTTCAGCCTTCTTGACAGCTTGTTGAAGGATCGCAAGGAATCCGATTCCTGGCCTGTTTTTGTTGCCAAATATGGTCGCCTGATCTATCGTTGGTGCCTTCACTGGAAGGCTGCCCCTGAAGAGGCAGAAGATGTCGTTCAGGAAACCCTGATCGCCGTCTTTCGGCGTCTGGAAACCTATCAGAAGCTGGAGCAAAGCAAGTTTCGCTCCTGGCTGAAAACCATTGCCTACCGGATCTGGCTCGATATCAACCGTGCTCACCAATTGTCTCAGGGGCAGATCACGGGCGAATCAGCCAAATCAAACAGATACGAATTATTGATGACGATCGAGGCTCGCGATGACCTCATCAAGCTCTTCGATGAAATGGCCACTCAGGAGATTCTTGAACTTGCCTGCAAACGTGTCCGCGTCTGTGTCCAGGCAGACCAATGGCAATGCTTTGAACTCTCTTACTTGAAGAGGCTTTCGGGCAAGGAGATCGCTCATCAGCTCCAAATGAGCGAGGGTGCTGTATTCACCGCAGTCAGCCGGGTCCGCAAGCTGATCCGTGACGAAGTCAATCGGATCGAATCCACCTGAATCTGCCCACTCTCCCATTGAATCCACTGCTCAAAACATGCTCATTCCACTACCAAAACCGCTTGGGAACGCCCGTTGTCTGAGCCAGGATCAAATAGTCAGCGCCGCCCTGGGCGAGCTTGACGATGAGGCTCTGGAACAACTCAACCAGCATTTGATGGAATGTGATCCATGCCGAAATCGATTCGGTACCATGCTCCAAAGCAACCAGTCGGGCCTTTTTTTAACTGAGGAAATCCCTGCCGAATCCATCTCCGAAATGGTTGGACTTGAACTCTTCCTCCAGCGCATCGGCATGGCCAACTGGAGAGACTTGCCCGACCTTGGAGAGCAGTACAGAATCATTGAAAAAATCGGTCAGGGCGGCATGGGTGAAGTCTTCCACTGTATTGACACACGCCTGAACCGTATGGTGGCAGTCAAACGCATCAGGCCGGAACTGATCACACCCAATGTGATGCAACGCCTCACGCGTGAGGCCAGGGTCCAGGCTGGGCTCGACCACCCCAATATCACGCGGATCATCGAAATCGGCAACCTTTCCGGCGTTCCGTTCATCGCCATGGAGCTTGTCACTGGCGGTTCGCTCAAGCAGATGATTCAGGAAGGGCCATTGGCCGCCCGGGAAGCCGCCCGGCTTGTGGCTCAAATCGCACATGCCACACATTTTGCACACCAGCAAGGCATTTTGCACCGCGACCTGAAACCTTCGAACATTTTGATGGCCGATGCCGATTCTGATTCTGCAGAACCGCTTCATTCAGCGTCTCACCAAAGGTTTATACCGAAAATTGCCGATTTCGGCCTGGCCAAGATTTTGGGCGAGGTATCGGATCTCACCCATTCGTCCAATATCGTCGGCACACCGGCCTATCTGGCCCCTGAACAGGCTGGGGGCAATTCCATGCCGCTCACCTGTGCGGCTGATATTTATGCCCTGGGTGTGATTCTTTATGAATCACTCACCGGCCACCCTCCATTTCAGTCCAATAATCTGCACTCCACACTCCGTATGATCTGCGAGCAGCCCCCCATCTCGCCCCGACTGGCTCAGCCCAGCCTGCCTAAAGATCTCGAAACCATCTGCCTGAAATGCCTCGAAAAAGATCCGTCAGGCCGATATACCACAGCGGCCGACCTGGCTGAGGATCTGGAACTCTTTCTGCAAGGGCGTTCGATCAAAGCCAGGCCCGTGATCATGCCCGTTCAGGTGTGGCGATGGTGCCGCCGGAATCGACACAAAGCCATTGCGATAGCCGTTTCCGTGGGGTCGCTGGTCAGTCTGGCGGCCGGTTCGGTTTATTTCGCCTATGTTCAGGCGGATTTGATGCAAATGGCCAAAACCAACGGGCAGATCGCCATGAACGAGACCCTTCAGGCGCAAAACTCCGAAAAAGAGGCCCGCCATCAGCGCGACATGGCACGCACCCAGTTCGAGGCCAGTTCGCATGTCCTGCACAGCATAGGCAACATGCTTGTGATCAGTAAAACCAAGCCCAACAGTGACTTAAAACGGATCAACCAGAAATTCCAGAAAGATGTCCTGTTTCTCTCCGAAAACTACCTCAATCGGCCCGACCTCCACACCGATTCGCCTGAAATGCTAGCCCTTTCCATCTTCAACGCAGCCCGCGCCAACAACGACCTCGACCAACCCACCGAAGCCATCCGGCTTTACGAGTGGCTTCTGGACCTCCTCAAAAAATCGCCACCAACTCAACTCGGCAGCGAATCAAATCAACACCTATCCATCAACGCATCCCTCTCTCTTGCTGAACTTTACGCAGGACAGAATGAACCAGAAAAAGCCATTGCCCTGTTGCAACCATTCTGGCAAACGCCCTTTGTCCCGCCTTACAATCTTCCCCAAAACCCGTCAGATCCTGGCGGCAAACAGATCCGGTTCCTCACAGGTTCAAAACTGCGTTCCTATTACCAGATCACAAACAAGCTGGAACAAGTTCGAGAGATCGACTCCGAGCTTGAAAAACTCGGTCTAACCCGCATATTTCATGAGTACTTGATTCGCAAACACATCAACGATCTCTTATGTAATTAATGCATTGCCCACTTGAAAACATCGTTTTTGCGCAAAATATCCCCCTGACCCCCACCTTCAGGAGCCTCTGTTTTTCAGGTTTTCCC
>CAMCFM010000200.1 GCA_945874095.1 Candidatus Kuenenia stuttgartensis | reverse complement strand
GAGATTCAAAAGTCCGCCGATTTCATCCGTGAACGCTGTGGAATCATCCCCAAAGTCGGGATCATTCTTGGGACTGGCCTGGGCGCATTGGCACACGACATTGTGACCGATCCCGTTGGAGCCGCTCTGCCTTATCAGGACCTCCCAGGGTTCCCTGTTTCCACCGCACCTGGTCACAAAGGGCAGCTAGTCATCGGCCATCTTGCAGGTGTTCCTGTCGCTGCAATGGAAGGCCGATTTCACCTTTACGAAGGCTATACAGCACACGATATCACCTTTCCTGTACGGGTTTTAAAAGCCCTCGGCTGCACACACCTGTTCGTATCGAACGCCTGTGGTGGTCTCAATCCAATTTATCGCAAGGGCGATATCATGGTGATCGACGACCATATCAACCTCATGGGCGTAAATCCTTTAGTAGGGCCCAATGACGAACGACTCGGGCCCCGATTCCCGGACATGAGCGAGCCTTACACAAAAGAGCTTCAGGATCTTGCCATCGCCACAGGTCTGAAATTGGGAATGCCCCTTCAGCGTGGAGTTTACGCCGCGATGGTCGGCCCGAACCTCGAAACAAGAGCAGAATACCGTTATCTGCGGACGATTGGCTCCGACGTGATCGGCATGTCCACCATCCCTGAAGTCATGGTGGCCGTGCATCAGGGAATGAAGGTGATGGGTTTCTCGATCGTCACCGACATGTGCTTTCCGGAAGCCTTGTCGCCAGTCTCCATTGATGAGATCATCGCAGTCGCAAATGCTGCTGAAGCCAAGCTTAAACAGCTTGTCATGGAAATTCTGAAGACTCTCAAGCCGCAGCTTGATTGAGTCTGTCGTCCGATAAAATATATTTCAAAATGTCTCCGGAATGATTCCGGAAAGAGGCTTCCAATGGCTGATGAAAAGAAAAAAGTGGCGTCGATTTTCAAGGAAACCCTGAATCTTCCTGTCACCAAGTTCGACATGAAGGCGAACCTCACCCAGCGAGAGCCTGCCAGGCAAGCCCAGTGGGCCTCTCTGGATCTCTACAAGAAGCTCCGTGAACGCCGCAAAGCCAGTCCTCGACGTGTCTTGCACGACGGCCCTCCATACGCCAACGGTGAAATCCACATGGGCCACCTGCTCAATAAGGTGCTCAAGGATTTCGTCGTCCGCTACAACAACATGGCCGGCTACGACAGCCCCTATGTTCCAGGCTGGGATTGCCACGGCTTACCTATCGAACACAAGGTGGTTAAAGACCTTGGGTCGAAAGTGGCTGAAAAGACCGCCACTGAAATCCGTGGCCTGTGTCGCGAAGAGGCCCTCAAATGGGTCGGCATTCAGAGCGACCAGTTCCAGCGTCTCGGCGTTCAGGGCGACTGGGCCAACCCCTACCTGACACTCGACAAACGCTACGAATCAGGCATCGTCGATGTACTGGCCGACCTGGTTGAAGGTGGCTACGTATTTCGTCAATTGAAGCCCATTCACTGGGATATTCACGACCGCACAGCGTTGGCTGAGGCGGAGCTGGAATATGAGGAAGTCACGTCTCCATCAATCTTTGTGAACTTTCCAGTCGTCAGCGGACTGCCTGAAGTTGCTCAAACTGCTTTGGGCGACCATTCCTGCAACGTGATGATCTGGACCACCACGCCTTGGACCCTTCCAGCAAACGTTGCCGTGGCTTATCACCCGGCTCTTGAATATCATCTGGTGCGCTACTCTGAGCCAGAAACAGGCCGTTTGATCCACACGATCATGGCCGGCCCTCTTGTTGAAAAGGTGATGGGACTGGCAGGTGTGACAGGTCAGGAAATTCTGGCCCAATTTACCGGCAAGCAACTCGCTGATGTAAAATATCAACACGTGTTTCTTGATCGCATCAGTCCGCTGGTCAATGCAGATTATGTCAGTGCCGAAGATGGAACAGGCCTTGTTCACACCGCTCCCGGCCACGGTGCAGATGACTACCACACAGGCTTGGTGCATGGCCTACCGCTGATCAGCCCTGTCGATCCATCGGGCCGATTCACGGACGAAGCTCCTCCGGAAGTGGTTGGAATGCAAGTCTTTGCAGCCAATCCAAAAATCATCGAAATGGTTCGGCTGGCAGGGGCATTGGTCAAAGAGCAACCGATCAGGCACAGTTATCCGCACGGCTGGAGATCCAAAAAGCCCGTCATTTTCCGCGCCACTGCCCAGTGGTTCATCTCCGTCGATCATAACGGCTTGCGCGACAAGGCTCTGGATCAAATTCGCACGAATGTTCAGTGGCGTCCTGAATGGGGCCAGAACCGGATCGAAGCCATGGTCGGCCAAAGGCCTGACTGGTGTATCTCCCGCCAGAGAGCCTGGGGCGTCCCCATTCCCGCCATCGCCTGCTCTGAATGCGAGCATCAGCACCTGACTGCCGAATCCGTTCGGTACTTCTCCAAGTTGTTCCTGGCTGAAGGGACCGATGCCTGGTACGCAAAAGATGTCTCAGAACTCATGCCGCCCGACATGCCAAACGGTTGTCCGAACGGCTGTGACCGCAAGCACCTGCGTAAAGGCACGGATATTCTGGATGTCTGGTTCGAATCCGGATCAAGCCACAGGGCCGTTCTGCGCGACCACTTCGAACTCGGCTTTCCAGCCTACCTTTACCTCGAAGGTTCCGACCAGCACCGAGGATGGTTCCAGTCGTCTTTGCTGACATCCGTCGCCGCCAATGGAGTTGCTCCATTCCAAACGGTTCTGACCCACGGGTTTATCGTGGACGACCAGGGTCGGAAGATGTCGAAATCGCTTGGCAATGTGATGTCGGCTGTCAAACTGACAGAAACCTATGGAGCCGACGTCATGCGGCTTTACGTTGCAAGTCTTGACTACGCCAATGATATCCGGATGTCGGAACGCGGCATCAAAGAGACTTCAGAAGCCTATCGAAAGGTGCGTAATACGTTCCGTTTCCTGCTCGGTAATCTTGAAGATTACGCCCCTTTCCAATCGGCCGCCGACCTGGAAATCGTGGTCAGCGAGCTGGAGCCTCTGGATCGCTGGATTCTGGCCCGGCTGAACAAGATTATGAGAGACGTGACGGAAGCCTACGAACGATTTGAGTTCTATCGGGTGTTCCATACGATCCATCAGTTTGCATCGGGAGATCTCTCGAGCTTCTACCTCGATATTCTGAAAGATCGACTCTACGCTGAGCAGAAGTCAGGCGATTCGCGGCGAACTGCGCAAAAGGTCATGTCCCGAGTCCACTCTGTGTTGGTCCGTCTGCTGGCTCCTTTGATGCCTCACACCGCCGACGAAATCTGGGGCTTTGTGCCAAGTTTTCAGGCTGAGCCTGAAAGCGTGCACCTGGCCGACTGGCCTGTGGCCGACCCTGCTCACGATTTATCCGACCAGGAATCTGCAGATTGGGAAAAAGTTCTCACTTTGCGGGAAGAAATTCTCAAGGAATTGGAAAAATTACGAGCCTCCAAGCAAATTGGTTCTGCTCAGGAAGCCTCTGTGACCCTTGCGACACAAGATTCCGAAGCGCATTCGTGGTTGGCCCAGAAATTGCTGATGATTCAGCTCCTGACCATGACATCGGACGTGGTTCTCTCCAGCCAGTCGCCTGCAGATCAACCGACTCAATCGGTTGCACTGCCGGAAGTTCAGGTCTCAGCCGCTGTCTCAACGCATTCCAAATGTGAGCGATGCTGGAATCTCAGACCAACCGTTGGAGCAGAATCCGCTTTTCCGACATTGTGTGATCGCTGTGCAAAAGTCATTCAATTGGATCACGCTGCTTTAGGTGCCGTTCAGTAATGCCATACTCTCAAAACACTTACGCTCCTCGCAAATTGCCTGTCACCGATGGTCCCCTCAGGCTTGCCGTATGCATCTCAGGCGGTGGGAGCACTTTGGCCAACCTGCTCACGAAAATCGACAACGGCGAACTTGCCGGTTTCGAGATCGTCACCGTCATTGCCGATCGACCAGGTATCAAAGGCCTGCAAATCGCGGAATCAAGGGGCATTCCCACTGCAGTTGTCTCACGCAAAGACCTGCAAATGAGCCAGTTGATCTTCGACAAAATCCGAAATGCCAAGGCCGATATGGTCATACTGGGCGGATTCCTGACCCTCCTCTTCGTCCCCGACGATTACGAGCGAAGGGTTCTCAATATTCACCCCTCGCTCATACCTGCATTTTGCGGACGCGGATTTTTTGGCCGAACCGTTCATCAAGCCGCAATTGATGCAGGCGTAAAATATTCGGGATGCACCGTTCACTTTGCCGACCGCTCATACGACACCGGCCCGATCATCATCCAGAAACTGGTGGATGTGCTCGACGACGATACGCCTGAATCCCTTGCTGCTAAAGTTTTTCAGGCCGAATGTGAAGCACTTCCAGATGCCATCCGCCTGGTCGCTGGAGCAAAGCTCGAGAATCATGGCCGCCGGATGATCATGAAACAATCCTGATCGGATTGCCGGTCATCCTGTGGTTTATAATGTCATGTCGCGCAGGGACTTGAGGCCTACCGGCTCGCGACTGGCGAACGGCTCTGCCGATTCTACTCCGGCCATGATGCCCCAATAACGGTTCCTGTCCAGAACGCGATCGATCACGCCCGGCACACCGGCTGGCTGATTGTCCACAATCTGGCTGCGATAGGCTTCAAGAACCTCCCGTTTCTGGCGGGTGAACTGGCTGATGTCCATCAACAGGCTCGGGCGTTCGACGATTCTTAAATGGATGCTGAAATAGTATAAAATTCGAGCCGGGTGGAATGGCGTTCCAGCCATGTCCGACTTGCCCATTTTGGCCCAAAACCGAGCCTCTTCCACCAACTTGGTGGCGGCCGTATGGTCTGGGTGAGCGTCTTCCCAGTAAGGCGCGAAAATGAGTGTTGGTTTGATCTTACGGAAAACTTCAGCAAGTTTTCGGCGGTTCTCCAGAGTCGCTTCAAGGCTGCGATTGGTCAGCCCGAGATTGCCTCTCCAGGCGATCCCCAGACGTCGGGTGGCTTCGTCCGTTTCACGCTTGCGGATTTCCGGAGTTCCCAAAGGCGTCGGCTCGCCGTTGGTCAGTTCCAGAATTCCGACCCGTCGACCTTCGGCAACCATCGAAAGGATGGTCCCCGCCAGCCCAAGTTCCGCATCGTCCGGATGTGGAGCCACAACCAAAACGTCCAGCTTTTCGGTTTCAGGCAAGCTCATGGTTCAGGATCAATCCTTATTCGGTGTCATTTTTTTTTCTGATTCCAGCCTTGTACCCAAATCATCATACCAGCTTTTCCCTGTGATTCGTTCCAGAACCCGCATGGCACACATCACAACGGCCATCGTTCCCTGACCTGGAAAGACCGAATCGCCCACCACCCAAAGTCCCTTTCCAAGCACTCCAGAATCAACCCCCATCAAGTTCGACCTTGATCGACTCACCGGAGGGCCACCCACTCGACCCAGGGTCCGCCTTGTGTATCGTGCAAAACTCTTTGGACTAGCGAATTCAATGTGACGGATGCTTCCTTCCACACCCGGAAACGCTCGCTCTAGAGCGGCTTTCATCCGATTCGCATATTCCGTTTTTTGAACCTTGTAAGAATCTGTTTCAAGCCCTGACCATTCCTCGGGCCTGACATGCGTGCTCATGGTGGCCACTCGCAAATCCTTAGGGCAATATCCCTCATCGCCCTCTGGTGAAAGCGAAATCAGGACATTGTTACCATCGTGAATCGGCTTGTCATAATCCTGCAAAACATGATGGAACAGGGACTTATGATCCGACAGGTGGCTGGCTTCAATCGCCGCATAAGTGGTGAATGCACTCCACTGAGCTCGCGATCGGGCTTCTTTCTTTCCAACACTGGTTTTCAGCAGGTCGCGGTCGAGCAATCGGGCGGCCAAATCCAGAGGCAAATTCATGGCCACCTGACTTGCCTGGAAGTGTTGTCCACGACGTGTTTTAACGATAAATCCGCTGCCCTTGGCCGTCGGCCGAACAGAGTCGACTAAAGTTGCTGTCCTGAGATCGCCACCCCATCCTGAAAACCCTTCTCCAATCCCTTCAGCCAAAGCTTTCATGGAACCCTTGGGGCGTGAAAGTCCGAATCTGTAGGCTTGCAGGCAGGCGGCCGCATTCGCCAGCGGAACGGTTTCAGGGCCAGCCTGAGCTGTGTCCTGTAAAAGCATCGCGACAATGGCAACAAATTCGCGATCGTTATGAAGGCCTAAAACCCGCATCAGGTCTTTCACGGTGATGGCTGTGGTGGTGGTACAAAGTGTTCCGAAGACTCCTAAAATTCTGAGGTTGTGAAAAATATCGCTGACGGAGTGGAGCGGCGATCTGGGCAGATTGCTGCTGGCTTTAAAAAGAGCTTTGCCAATTTTTTCCTGGATTCTCCAAAATCGTGAGGCATTTTCACCAAGATGCGGAAACTTTTGGCGGATGATTCTTTCCCATTCGCCGGGCTTGTCGGTCATGGTGAGGTCGCCATCGGGCAGGCACATTCGATATTCCGGAGTTTTTACCGCCTCAAAGCTCATGCCAATCCGGTTCAGAAGTTCGCGGATCGGCTCGCCCGGTTGAAGGCCCATCAAGGCCGTGGCTCCGCAGTCAAACGTGAAATTTTCGCGCTGGAAATACCCGGCGCAACCACCGAGTTTTGTATGGCTTTCACACAGGATGGTTCGCATCCCAGCCCTTTGAGCCAAGGCTGCAAGGGCGAGGCCGCCGATGCCTCCGCCCACCACAGCAAGATCGTAAACAGGGTCTTGAATGGAATGTTCAGCCAAACGATGCTCCTTTTTTAGATAGCGACATCTTATCCTTTTGATGTAATCCAGAGGGAGCGAACGAAAAGGTTGAAGGGGTGGAATAAAACGACTTTAGCAGATCAAGACTTGGGGTTTTTGGTTCTTGACGCTATACTTGAGTCAGAACATTCAAAAAAAGGAAGTCTGCCCGACTTCAACTCAGGGGATTGAGAAATTCATGGCTGAATGGATCCGTGTTGCCAATGTATCTGAAATCAGTCCGGCCAAAGCTCGGGAAATCGAGCATCAGGGGCGTGTGATTGCCATATTTCAGGTCGGCGAAGAATATCAGGCGATTGATGGGATTTGCCCGCACCAGGGCGGACCACTTGCGGAAGGTCCTCTTGATGGAACCTGCGTGACTTGCCCATGGCACGGCTGGCAATTTGATGTGGTCACTGGCAAAACACCACTGGGCACGCGTGTGAAGCAGGAAGTCTTTCCTGTGAAGCGGGAAGGCGACGAGATTTTTGTCGAACTGCCCTGACTCATATTCATGAGAAAATGTCTTGAAGCTCGCCTCTGGCGGGCTTCTGTCTTGTATCTCGCTTTGAATTTCAAGAGAACGTGACGTGTATCAACTCAGGCCATTCCAAAATACCGACCTGGCCGGTATCGTGTCGGTGTGGAATCGCCTGATGTCGGGGCCAAATATTGCCGTTCCGATTTCCAATACGGAATTCGATCTTTTTGTCGTTT
>CAMCFM010000199.1 GCA_945874095.1 Candidatus Kuenenia stuttgartensis | reverse complement strand
GTGTATCGTGACTTTTGGGGTCGCCCCAAGGTTCAGGCACTTAAGGCACTCGACCTGCAAGTCAAACGCGGCGAGATCTTCGGCTTGCTGGGCCCGAACGGCTCTGGCAAGACCACCACGATCAAACTGTTGCTGGGCCTGCTCTTCCCAACCGAAGGCGAAGCCCTGATCTTCAACGAGCCGACCACAAACGTGGCCAAAAACGAGCGGATCGGCTATCTGCCTGAAGAGTCCTACCTTTACAAGTTCCTGAACGCTGAAGAAACGCTCGACTTTTATGGTCGACTGTTCAAAATCAGTGGTGCAGAACGTCGTAAACGGATCAACAAACTGATCGACATGGTCGGCCTTAACCACGCCCGCCACCGTCAGTTACGCGAATACTCCAAGGGTATGCAGCGACGTATCGGTCTGGCTCAGGCTTTGATCAACGATCCAGAACTGGTCCTGCTCGACGAACCGACATCGGGTCTTGACCCAATCGGTACCGCCGAGATCAAAGATCTGATTCTCGACCTCAAAGCTCAGGGCAAAACGATCGTTCTCTCAGGCCACCTTCTGGCCGACATGCAGGACATCTGCGACCGGATCGCGATTCTCCACCGCGGCGAATTGCGCGAGTTGGGCCGCGTGCAGGATCTCCTGACTGTTCAGGACATTACGCAGATCAAGGTCAAGGATTTGCCAGATTCGGCCATCGACGAAATTCGTCAGGTGATCGAGCGTCATAACGGCAATCTGGTCTCTGTGGATCACCCGACCACGACCCTTGACGAACTCTTCCTGCGGATCGTTCGCGAGAGCGACCAGTTCCCTGGCCGCCGTCACGTTACGGATCGCTCCAAGGCCGACGCTGGCTCTCCAACGAATTCCTGAGACAATCCAAGGCATCCTTCATCGCTGGGGCACCGGCCCTTAAACGATTCGCCAACACTCCGGCGATGAAACTCATGCCACCTCCGTACCTTGCGGAGTGTATTCGCGTCATATCACGATCCATAAGACGATCATTTCAATCGTGACCCTCGGTGGGATATTCAATAACGTGCTGGACTCCATCTTTCTCATTGCCCAAGCCGACGCAGCCGCTGCCACACCGCAAGCTGCCAGTTGGCTGATGAATTTCATGGGTTGGGTGTACCTGCTGGGTGACCCGGCCATTACGACCAAAGGTCTTCTCGGGTCGCTCCTGACCTGGCTGAAGATCATCGGCCTGTTCAGCCTTGTTGCCTGGATAGGCGCCCGGGTTCTTCAGGCCATCAAAGACCGCATCTCGCTGCCTGCCCTTTCCGGGCTTGCCGCAGCCGGTCTTGTTGGAGGACTGATCAGCATTCTCCTGCAGGTCCTTCAAAGTACTGGCCGACTCGCCTTGCCAACGATTGGCGGAATCTCTCCGGCGATCATTCTGGCGATTCTGTCGATTATTGCCGTCGCGGTCTGGCTTGAGGCCACTTTGTGGATCTCCATGAGCCGCCGCGAGTCGCCTGGCGACAAACTCCTCCTGATCGCCATGCACATTGCACTCGCCTTCGGGATGTTTTCCGGCATCTACATCGTCCAGAATTATGCCTCGACACAAGGCATCAAAATCTCGATCCTGGAAGGTATCCAGCAAGGTTCCCGGATGGGTTTGACCTTCATGGGTTACACCGCTCTGGCCATGCTCGGATACAGGTTATTACAAGAGTTACGTCGGGTGAATCCGATTCGGACCATGGCCATCGCCTGGCTCTCCCGCAAGGAAGCCACCCGAAGGATGTGGGCCCCTTATGTGGTCACAGCCGTGTTTCTGGTGGTTCTGGCGTTCACCCACTGGTTCCTCCAGCCGCCTCGACCCGCTGAAATGAGCCGCCTGTTCGTGGGCACGCTCACCCTTCTGTGCTCATTGCTGATCACCCTGATGATCATCTTCCTGTCACCTTTGTCCCTTCCAACGGACATCCAGCAGCAGACGATTTACACGATCGTCTCCAAGCCTGTGAGCCGCCTGGAAATGATCTGGGGCCGGATTCTGGGCTACATGACGCTGGTCACCCTGATCATCGCCCTGTTCGGCGGGATCAGCTACATCTATCTGATCCGGCAGGTCAACAGCACGATCCGTCTGACAGCCGCTGAAGCTGAATCGATCCGCAGTGGGAACCCGCTTCGGGCCACCCAACTCGACGAACAGGCTGAGCAACTGACGGCCCGGATGTCGGCCCGTGTACCTGTGAAAGGTTCTCTTCTGTTTCGTGACTCTCGCGGAACTCCCCAGATCAAGGGGATCGACGTTGGTCAGGAACTTGAGTATAGAACCCACGTGGAAGGTGCCACACCATCCAAGGGGATCTGGCGATTTGGGGTCATTTCGCACCCGTTTGACGAAGTCCGGAACATGGCTGCCCGTGATTCCGGGAAGACTCCTGGACCTGCCCAGTATCCGATTCTCGACCGTCGCGTTCCTGTCGACAACTTCCTTCGTGCAGGCACTTTGGAATATGTAGACAACCAGATTGCGATCCTCAAGGCTCAGCAATCCAAGGGTGGCAAGGGTCTGGAATCGCGTGTCGAGGCCCTTCAGACTCAGCGGCGCCCTCTGGCCAATAAAGATGCGGAGCTGAAAGCGGCCCTGAAGGCTGCCCAGACCGCCGACAAGCAGGACGAAATCAACCGTGTACAAGGCGAGTTGGCCTTGATCCACAGCGATCCGTTCAAGGTGGAAATGACATTCACCATCTACCGGACCACCAAGGGCCGTGTGGGTGAGCCCGTATTTGCTTCGATGAAGGTGGTGAATCCTGTCACTTCAGAGCAATACGAAAACACTTTCCCTGTCAGAGAATACTACACAGACGTGCAGTCGATTCCAGCCTCGTTGCTGGTCGGTTCGAGCGGGTTCATGAACATTGAGATTCAGTGTGTCAGTTCCACACAATACTTAGGCATGGCTGAGAGCGATCTGTTCGTTCTGGCCTCAGACGGATCGTTCTTCTGGAACTTCTTCCGTGGCCTGATGGGTGTCTGGCTCCAGGCACTTGTTCTGACCTCGATCGGCGTCTTTGCCGGTACGTTCCTCAGTTGGCCGGTGGCCTTGCTCACCACGATCGCCTTCTTTATTGGAGGTCAGGTCGCGTTCGGGTACCTTCAGGAATTTGCCATTCAGGCCCAGACCGGCGGTGGCCCGTTTGAGTCGCTCTATCGTCTTCTGTCGCACGATAATCAGATGGCCGACCTGACTCCGACCCTGGCCGTGGTCACAGCCAAGACACTTGACTCGCTGATTCTGCCTGTCATGTCTCGACTGGTTTACGTGGTTCCCAACTTCGCTTCACTCGATGTCTCCAACTCCGTTGCAGACGGCTTTGCCGTGACAAACGACAAGATGATTGGCAATGCCCTCATGGCCATTGCTTATGCCCTGCCGTTCTCTGTCGCTGGTTTCTTCGTGCTCAAGAATCGTGAGGTGGCCGCATGACGAACATATTCGGCGATCGCAAAATCCGTTACTGGATTATTATCCTCGTTCTGTTCGGGATCATGTATCCCTACAGGCAGTGGCTCAACAACGAAAAAGATCGTCTCGATCTCGGTGAAGCCACCCTTGGTAAAGTCGACACCGGCAGCTTCATGCTCAAACTGGCTCTGCTCGGTGGTGCCCGGGGCGTGGCAGCCAACGTGCTCTGGACTCGCGCCATCGAACTTCAACGGATCCAGGAATGGGACCGCATGAAGACGACGGTCGACCTGATCACCAAGCTCCAGCCTCACTTCCTTGCCGTGTGGACCTATCAGTCGTGGAATCTGGCTTACAACGTCTCTGTCGAATGGGATGCCCCTGAAGATAAATACGACTGGATCAAGCAGGGGATCAACTTCGTTCGCGACGGGGTCTCCAAGAACCAGAAATCTCCCGACCTTCAGTGGGATACAGCCTGGACCTACTACCACAAGCTGGGCTTTGCTGACGAAGCCATCATTTTGCGAAAACTATTTCGCGACGACATTGATGACCCGTTCAAGACCAACCCTGTCAACAAGTCGATCCAGAACGACAACTTTCAGGTCGGTGGAGGCTGGTTCGACTCGGCTGTGACCTTGGTGGATAGTGGTGCGAACCGCTTGAACACCTCGATTGAAAGCACCGTGGAATATGTCGATGCACCTACCCAGCGTAAAGGCCGGGCGGGCGACCTCGCATTCCGTTCCATGCCAGCTCACGCCCAGACCCGTTATGCCGTGGGTCTCGAAAAAGAATCCATGAAAGACGTTCCGGCCACCTTCGGCGAACTGGCTGCTGCCGAGTGGAACAACGCCCTTCTGACCTGGAGAAAATTCGGGGATTATACCTACGAGGCTCCAAACGATATTCCTCTCGAAGACAAGCGGCTTGTGAAAAACAAGGTACGTATTGCCGATGGCGAAGATTACCGCGTTTTCGACAAAATGACCAATCCTGAATACTGGCAGGAAGAGCTTGGGATCAAGGTTACAGCCAATGATGCCATCGCTCTGACGGAGAACAAAAAGCACTGGACGGACCGTTGGGGTACTCAGATGAACTACCCTTACTGGACCGATCGGTGCCGCGCCGAAGCCACAACCGAAGGCGTGAGCGCCCGCCGGATGTTCTATGAAGGTACCAAGGCTTATCGTCGTGCGGACTTCCAGACGGCTGTGAAGTTTTATCGCGATGGCTTGAATCTCTGGAAAGACCTTCTGAAAAACCATCCGAGCTATGGCAACGACGACATCAACAAGAAGGACACAGGCTTGATCGTGAAACGATACAAGCGAGCCTTCCTGCAAGCTGGTTTGGGGAACGATCTCCCAGCAGATACACCGTTCCTGGACTTCCTGAAAATTGCTGAAGCGGACACGTCAGTCGATCCGTTCGACGCTCAGGAAATGCTCCCAACCACTCCGGGTGCAAGTGCCGGTGGTGGTGCAGGTGCAACCGGTGCCGGTGCAGCGGGTGGTCGTCCGGCTACGCCTCCTCCAGCCATCAGATCGAGCACTCCAAACGTTCAGCCTCTGAAATAATTTCGGTTCAGAAGAACGGTCGATGGACATCTCAAAGAAGCAGGCGGCCTTAATTGACCGCCTGTTTTTTCGTTTCATATGATGGTCAACGAAGTGGCTTGACCTGTTCGAAACCGTCTCTGCTTTCTAAAATAACAAAATAACCGCGACGGTCGGCGTTTGCTCTGAACAGAACTCCGACTGACCGCGAATTTCCAGACGACGCCGGAACCCTCTAAAAACCGGCCCCTGAGGAGACTCCCCAGATCATGTCCGCCAGCACATCAGCCGAACCGACCGTCATCCGGGTCGGACATAGCCCTGACAGCGACGATGCCTTCATGTTCTATGCCCTGACCCACGACAAAATCGACACCGGCGGCCTGAAATTCGTTCACCAGCTTGAAGATATCCAGACCCTCAACAACCGCGCCCGCAACGGCGAACTGGAAGTCTCAGCCGTCTCGATCCACGCCTTCGCACACCTGGCCGACACCTATGCTCTGCTCTCGTCGGGCTCGTCCATGGGCGATAAATATGGCCCTAAAATTATCACCACAAACCCTGACCTGACGATGGAAGATATTCGCAGCGGAAAGGTCAAAGTGGCAGTCCCTGGCCTCCTGACCACCGCCTATCTCTCATTCCGGCTCTGTTTTGGCGATGCTGCTCCCGTGGAAGTGGTTCCCTTCGATCAGATCATTGAACGAGTGCTGGACGGCACTTACGATGCCGGCCTGATCATCCACGAAGGTCAGCTTTACTATCCTGAAAAGGGCCTTCGCCAACTGGTGGACATGGGTGTCTGGTGGTACGAGACCACTGGCTTGCCACTGCCCCTCGGCGGCAACGTGGTTCGCAAGGATCTCGGTCAGGAGCAGGTCGAAAAAATCGCCCGACTGCTCAAAGAGTCGATCGTTTATGCTCTGGAGAATCGCCAGGAAGCCCTCGATTACGCCCTCACCTACGCCCGCGACCTCGACCCAGCCCTGGCCGACCGCTTTGTAGGCATGTACGTCAACGAATGGACGGTCGATTACGGTCCAATCGGTCGCGAAGCCGTTCAGGTCCTGCTCGACAAAGCCTCTGAAGCGAAATTGATCCCCAAGCGGGTCGATGTTCAGTTTGTTGGCTGACTTTTGCTTGACGCCACCATACAACTCGTTCAAACTACGAACACTGGATTGCTTCCCTTACGAATTGGGCAGCTTCCAGTGTTTTTCTGTACGATCATCTGCCACTCAACACCTTCTCCCGCTCGACACAAAGTTCCATACAACTGAAAAAACGGTTCCAAAACCCATGCATTCTCAGAAATTCTTCCTCAGAACTCCCGCTATTCTGATTGCAGTCCTTTTCACATTTGCACCATGGATTTCTTCGTTCTCTGCAATGCCCAACAAAAACGTCGTCCTGATCGTGGCCGACGACCTTGGCATGCAACTCGGCGCATATGGAGACCCGCACAAGGCCACACCAAGGCTCGATAAATTTGCCCAATCGGCCGTCAAATTCACGCAGGCCCGCTGCACCACGGCCAGCTGCTCCGCCAGCCGATCCGTCATTCTCACAGGCCTCCAGAATCACTCCAACGGTCAATTCGGGCATCAACACATGCCAGCCGATTTTCATACCCATCAAAATATCCAAAGCCTGCCCTTATTATTGAAAAATGATGGTTATCGAGTGGCCCGGGCCGGTAAGCTGCACGTTCAGCCGGATTCAGTTTATCCATTCGATACCGTTTACGGCCAGAAATTGCCGGGTGGCCCGCATAACACCGTGGCACTTGCAGAATCGGTAAAGCCATTGCTGGAAGAGAAATCGAAACAGCCATTTTTCCTTTATTTCTGTCCGATCGATCCGCACAGGGCCGCCCAAGGGTTTGGCAATGATCGTACCATGCCCGGCGTAGATCAAATGCAATTCGATCCTGCAAAAATCACATTGCCAAAATTCTTGCCGGATACTCCTGCCGCACGATCGGAATGGGCGGATTATTTACAGGCCGTCAATCGGCTCGATCAAGGGGTGGGCCGATTACTCGATTTAATCTCCCAGACCGGTCATGATAAAGACACGCTTGTCATTTTCATGTCTGACAACGGGCCACCGTTTCCGGGCGCAAAAACCAGCCATTACGAGCCTGGAGTGCGATTGCCTCTATTGATTCGTCAGCCTGAAAGCGACTTTCAGCCCGGCGATTGCAATGCTCTGGTGACCTGGGCCGATATCTTTCCCACAATTCTTTCATTCACAGCAACCCCGGCACCAGACCCAGCCAAGGGCTATTTGCTGCACGGTCGGTCGGTGTTTGAATGGATCAAAAACCCAGCCAATCCCGACTTTATTGGCCACGTTTTTCTTTCGCACACGTTCCACGAAATACAGATGTATTACCCGATGCGTACGGTGCTCAACGGTCAATTCAAATTGATCCACAACCTGGCATGGCCTCTGGAAGTTCCATCGGCATCGGATTTATTTGATTCACTGACATGGCAGGACGTTTTAAATCGAAACCTTCCCACTTACGGGCCACGTTCGACCAAACAGCTCAG
>CAMCFM010000198.1 GCA_945874095.1 Candidatus Kuenenia stuttgartensis | reverse complement strand
ACGTGAAGGCTGACATATTGGCTTGTCGCCAGAAGCGTGTCCAGATCGACTCGTTTTGCCCCCCCTGCCCGCTCAATGGAATGGGCTGGCATGTCGATGATGTCCGTGTATTGAACTTTCATGTCGAAAGCCTGATAGGCGATTTCGCCGAGACGTTTTCCGATCCGTCCGAAGCCGATGATGCCCAAAGACTTGCCTTTGATGTCGCGGCCCATCCACTTGGTGCGTGCGAAATAATCGCCATTTTTGAGGGCTTCAATCGAAGGCATGAAATACTTCGAAAGGGCGATCATCATGCTGATGGCGTGTTCCGCCACGCTTTCCATGTTGGCGCCAGGCGTATAGACCACCTGAATTCCACGCTTCGTAGCGGCTTCGATATCGACGTGGTCGAACCCGACTCCGTGCCTGCCAATCACTTTCAAAGATGGGCCGGCGGCGTCCATCACCTCGGCGTTGATCTCGCCCTGAGTCCGGATCACAAGTGCTTCTGCTCCAGGGATTTCACGACAGATGGTGTCGTGATCCCAGCCGCTTGACATTCTCAGGTCGCCAGATTCTCGCAGGAGTCCCAAGCCCGCTTCATGCATCTTGGTTAGTGACAGGATGACCGGTTTTTTCGGAGACATATTTCTTTGATTCTATAAGAGGTTAGGGCAAAGTGGAGTAGAGAACGATGTTGGAGGTGATCCGCAGGGCACTCTCGTAAGTATAGCCTTTGCATTCCAGGCCAGCCTGACGTTCCAAAGCGCACCCCAGGTCAAATTTGGAGTAAATGACCACCCACTTGTCACCAATTTTCACGCCTTCAAGCTGCGGCTTGCCCTTCTGGCCACCGGCGGCTTTGGTGTACTGGACATCGGCCAGATCGTAGCCGACTTTTCCTGTGAGCAGTTCGTCGTCTGGGGGAATGGGCTGGAGTGGATTCTTTGGAAAGAGTTCAGCGACGAGTCGCCTGAACGAGGTATCGAACGTGGGTGATCCACAGGCTGAGTCCGCAAAAATGGTCCCCCCGCCTGGATCCACATGCCGGCGCAATCGTTCCATGTCCTCGCTCTGCAAGGTGATCGCATTTCGGCCGTGAATGTAAACCAGTGGGTAGTTCACCAGTGCAGGGTCTGAAGGGAGCATCTCTTTATGGTTAATCACCACATCCAGCTTCAGTTTTTCCCTCAGAAAACTCGTCAGGTTTGGCACTGCCAGAGGAGCAATGTTCCAGTCGCCGGCGTGCTTGAGTTTGGCGATATGGAGAACGCTTCGTTTGGCTGAGTTCTCCTCTTTAAAATCTCGGACATCCCGCACCGCCAGCTTGTCCTGTGGCAGTTCACGGCCAGTGGCGTAGTCGATGATGTTCTGGCCGACACGTCTGGATTTGATCACAGACGGATTTTCAGGCTGACTTTCATCCTGATTCCAGAAGCATGATAAATCGCTCGGACTGTAAACGATCACCGTTCGGCATCCATATTCGACACCCTCAAGCGGATGGACTTCAGGTGTCAACCTGTGTCTGGCACGCCAGATGGAGTGTTCGGCGGGCAAGGGGTGAAGTTCATAATCGGCTTCGGGAAAAAGCTCGCGGATCAGGTCTCGAAATCCTTTGTCGAATTCCTTACGGCCGCAACAGGCTTCTGCCAGAATAAAGCCACCCTGTTCGATATATTGACGGAGACGCTTCTTCCCAGCATCGCTAAAAACAGGAGCTTCGTGGCCGTTCATGAACAGGATCGGGGCCTGCATCAGTTCTTCGATGCTGGAGCGATCGGCGTCAACGGTCTGCCAGGTCATCAAGTGGTTCCAATCTTTGGAGACCACGTTCACGATATTCCGGACATCGTCCGCATCGTTGTTCCAATCCAACCCTGGCCCGTGTCGTAACTTGTTTACCAGAACGGGCGCACGGCCTTTGGCCAGAAAGAGGAGGGCGAAGCTGGTGGCGATCAGTGGGTCGCGTTCAATGTTGTCCGAGCCGCGCCAGAAGCCTTGCAACCGGTCTTGTTCAGCGACGAGTTCCCGGGCCCCTTCGCGATACCAGTCGTTTCGACCAAAATATCGGGCGCCTGACAATCGGCCAGCACGTTCGACGCCATAGAGGTAGTAATATTTCCAGATTCCGAGGGGCGAACCGGGGTTGGCTCTGACGGTGAATCGCGAGGAAAGCCAGTCGATTCCTGCCTGAACACGGCGATCAAAACCGCCTGCCCCGCAGCCTTCAATCTGATCGCCCACAAGACGTTCCGTACCTTGATAACGCCGTAGGCCGGTGATGATCAGACTGGAAACGCCGGCGCAGGTCATGCTGCCTGATTCGCCGCTGGATGATGGTGTGTAAGCCCAGCCGCCGCTACGGGTTTGGGTCTGTGTCCAATAATCGCGGGCCAGTTTCCAGACCTCATCTTTAACAGGGATGCCTACCTCGCTGGCTGCATTGAGCCCGAGTAAAGCATACTGGCTATTGGAGTTATCGCCTTGGGAGGTCTTTTTGCCTGTATAGGACCATGTTCCAGCCCATGAAATTCGATCGTTAGGCTTGATCTGTGCATTTTCGAGCCATTGGACATTGGCGGTCAGGCGAACTTTGTCGGCTTCCGGTTCAGCAGCGGCGAGGGCCATGGTTTGCAGGGAAACGGCGTAGACGCTGTCCAGATCCTCGGCCCGATATTGGCGAAGGAAGTTGAGGGCTTTTTGGATCGGAGCAGATTTCGGATCTTCGCCCGCCGTGAGCAACGACAGGGTGACCAGGCTGGTTACGCCTGTCCGGTGCTGATCGAACCCAGGCTGGGCCCAGGAGCCATCTGGCGACTGTCGACTTTTAAGATATCTGACACCTTCTCGAATCGAGCGTTCCACATCCTCTTGACGCAAGGCTTTGTTGGCTTGGCCAGAAGATCTGTTGGTCTGACCGAGCACGACCAGTAGAGCCATCAGTAGACAGACGATATTTCGGACGCTATTGATCTGGAAAAATCGCATGACGACTTACGGCTTTCGTCGCGAGAAACTGGGATCTCCCGGTGACGATGAGACCGTCAACGTCCGGATCGATCCCGAGTCACTGAGATTTGAGGTATTCGGGAAACACCTGCGACCAGTTGAACCTGATTCGCAATCCGATGTTTCTGCCAGTTGCCTCTATCGTAGCACCCCGCCGATTTTGGCACAATAAAATAGACGTACTCCAGAGAGTCGTCAAACGCGCTTTTCGCATTCATACAGCCCTTGGCGACCAAAAGACGTTCACCGAGGGTCCATTTTACAGACGTTTGGTTCTGGCCTGTAACTTCTTTCAAATAAGATCTTTGCGTTGTCCAGCCAGTTTCGCCAAGTGCATGATTTTGCCAGGCGATTTGGATATTCCCAAAACGATCAGTTTTGGAAACTGGGTATCGATAGTAATGACCGTTATTGACGGCGCCTAAGTCTTTCTCTGCCAGGATTCCGTAGGATTCGATTGCAGATCGGTCGCTGTTCAGGTCGAGCCACGCGAGTCCTGCATGAAACGTTTTTGTCTCTTGGCTGAAGCCCCAGATCGAAGCCAGGAGACGGTTCGGGAAACGCCGGTCAGTCACCCATTCTGGTTCTGCGACAAAGGTTTGGTCACCAAAAGGTGGTGGGACGTCCCATGAAACTTGCTGGCCATTATGATTCAGTGGCTTGCCTTGGCTATCGGTCCAGTCTACTCGAACCAACGTTCCTGCGCCTGTAGAAAAAATGGTTTTGAAGCCATTTTTAATCGAGGGATCCCAGCTTGGGATGCTATTGGGAAGCCATTCCAGTGGCCGCGAATCGAGTTCCTTCATTTCAGGGAAACTTAAACGGACAAGTTCAATGATGCCAGGAAGTTGTGACTTGCCAGCGACATGATTTGACTGGCGGCGGCAGACGATCTCGCGACTACCCGTTTCGTTCACAAATGGGCTTATGGAAATCAGTTCGAGTTTCTGGTCGGCACTTAGAGGAATTTGGATCTGTTTGTCCTGATCCAGATCAAGGACCAGATTTTCATGAGAGAACTTGTCGAGGTTGTTACCCAAGGCCCAAGGTTGTCCGAAATCGACTTTCCAATGATGGTTGGTTTGAGGGACCATTCGATTTACGGCAACGCCCGTCATGATGGCGGCCATGCAGACGATGGATGTCAGTCGAATCAATCCGTAGATAGAAAAACGCATGTTTCAGGCTCCAAAACGGTTGGGAAACCAGATCATCTGCCAGCCTTTTATTCCGAAAATCAAAAACAATCTCTGTGCACCCATTTTCAGGGCGTGACTTCTTATGGCTCTGTCAAGAAAACTTTGGCTATGCCAAGGTTTAACAGACCCACGCGAGCGACTTGAAGTCGCACTTAGAGAATGTTTTTATGATTTGGGGAATCTGCCGAAAGAAATGGTTCGGCAAGAATGGGATGGCCCGTCGCCTGATCAACATGTAATGAATGGCCTCCATGAAATTGGAGGTGACATGCCAGGCGAATCTGCTGTACGAATCCGAAGTCGAATTCGCACGATGAAAGGACATATTGCAATTGGCGTGCCAATAATGCGTCAGTCGTGCACTAAATCGAGGCGGGTTGCCTGTTATTGTGCTGGGTATTGAGGCTTTTTAAGTGAGGCGAGAATCTTTTGCTTTTGGGATCACCACCAGTCAGCATTTAAAGGTGTAATAGTGCGAACGTTTTGTGCTCTAGGGTGGCCTTTATTGCTTGGTATTCGTGCACGCTTCTGGATTTGCTAGTAAATTAGGCTTTAGTGGTTATTGGGCGAGCCATTTGGAAAAAGTGTCCGAATCAGGGCGAATATTCGCTTTAACATCTGTAACAGTCACAAAATCGAGATTCCTGATACAATATTTGTGATGCGTTGACTATAGGAATGGTAAGTTTCTATAGACTCTCGTCCATCCATAAATACAAGAAAAGGTGATTTGTGTCGGCCGAAGATCCTTCTAAATCATCGACTAGCCAATCACTTGGCGAATTTGGAGCGCAACTGCTGGCCAGTGGTGTCCTTTCGAATCGTCAATGGGAAGAATTACGGTCAAAAGTCGATTCCGGCAAATGGCCAACCACAGGCCGCGAATTGGCATCACGCTTGGTTTATGAGCATTGGCTGACCGAGTATCAGGCGAAACGAATGCTCGCCGGTAAAGCCGCTGGTCTGGTGATTGGTCGATATACGATTCTGGACAGGATTGGCTCAGGGGCCATGGGGCGCGTTTACAGGGCCCAGCATCAATTGATGGGCCGAATTGTGGCTCTTAAAGTGATTGCGCCGGAGTTGATCAGCAATGAGCGCGTGGTGTCCCGATTTCTGAGGGAAATGAGGCTCGTTGCGCGACTCGATCACCCGAATGTCGTTCGTGCCTTCGATGCCGATCAAGTGGACAACGTTTTCTTCATCGTGATGGAATATGTCCCTGGCAAAAGCCTTGGAGACATGCTCAAACTCGGTCCCCTGCCCGCTGTGGACGTGATCCGAGATGCTTCCCAAGCCGCTCTTGGGCTTGGTCATGCCCACGAACAGGGCATTTTGCACCGGGATGTGAAACCATCGAATCTGTTGTTCTCTCAAGATCAGAAAATCGTCAAGGTGCTTGATCTGGGCCTTGGGGCTTTGATGGAAGTTGATCCTGAAGAGAGTTTTCGGACGGCTGACGGAATCGCCGTAGGCACCATCGACTATATGTCGCCAGAGCAAGCCTCAGGCAAGTCTCTCGACGGCCGCAGCGATCTCTACAGCCTGGCCTGCTGCATGTATCATTTGATGACCGGCCGATGCCCGTTCCAGCATGAAAATCCGATCAGCCGGCTGGCCATGCGGATTCAGTCCAAGCCAACACCGATTCGAGACTATTTGCCAGATCTGCCAAGTCGGGTTGTGGCGGTGATGGAACAGATGCTTGAGACGAATCCGGCGGCTCGATATCAGACCGGCGCTGAAGCGTCCGAAGCTTTGCAGACCTTACTTAGAAAGAAACGTAAAGCGGGTGCTTTAGATCCCTTGGGACAGGAAACTGACTCTGGTAAAGGGTCTGGACTTGCTGTGGCCAGCGTTGAAGTCGAGCTTGATCAAACACTTGAGAATTCATCAGAGTCGATCGATCTTGGTGTACCGAGTCCCAGGATGCCTGAAACACGGGCTTTTGCATCATCAGCCCAGAGGCAGTCGGGAATCCAGTTGTCGAACGATGATGAGCAAGACAATCGAGAGGAATTGCGGCCAGGATCGAAACCATCTGGTATCAAGCCCTTATGGGTGATCTTCGCTGTTCTCGGATTGGCCGCTACGTTTGCAATCGGGGTTTATGTAGGAAGAATGATCCGCTGAGCCATTCCTAAGAAAGTTTGGAATGGGCCAGCGGCTGTTTCTGTAGATCCTGGTTTCGAAGACACAGACCCTGTCAGTCAGGGTCAATTATTCCAGACCTTCATCATCGTCTTCATCAATGATCTCGTTCGGGTGGGTTGCGTTTGAAGCAGCCAGGTTCTTTTCAAGGATCAGGTTGCGGAGTTCCGCAAAGAGTTCCGGGTGCGTTTCCAGATACTCTTTCACATTCTCACGGCCTTGGCCCAGTCTCAGGCTGCCGTAGTTGAACCACGAGCCTGATTTCTCGATCATCTTGTCGGCCAGAGCCAGATCCAGTAGGTCGCCTGCCGCAGAGATCCCCTTGTTGTACATGATGTCGAATTCACAGACACGGAACGGAGGGGCCACCTTGTTCTTGACCACTTTGACTTTAACCCGTGATCCGGTAATGACTTCGCCCTCTTTTACAGGGCCGATCCGGCGCACGTCGATCCGGCAGCTTGCGTAAAACTTCAAGGCCCTGCCGCCGGGAGTTGTTTCAGGGCTGCCAAACATGACCCCGATTTTTTCACGGATCTGGTTGATAAAAATCAACACGCATTTGGATCGTGAAACACCACCGGTCAGCTTCCGCAGGGCCTGGCTCATCAGGCGAGCCTGAACGCCCACGAAAGTGTCGCCAATTTCGCCGTCGATTTCAGCCTTCGGCACCAAGGCGGCGACGGAGTCGATCACGATGATGTCGACAGCGTTTGAAAGGACAAGCATTTCGGCAATCTGGAGAGCTTCTTCAGCGCTTGATGGCTGGCTGACGAGCATGCTTTCGATGTCCACACCAAGCCGCCTGCACCAGGATGGATCAAGCGCGTGTTCAGCATCAATAAAAGCAGCCACTCCGCCTGCCTTTTGGGCTTCAGCCACGGCGTGTAAAGCACAGGTGGTTTTGCCGCTTGATTCTGGCCCGAATAGTTCGATGATTCGGCCACGCGGGAGGCCTTTGCCGCCCAGTGCGAGGTCCAGTGAGAGTGATCCGCTTGAGATCCCTTCCACCTCGGCCACGGCCGATTCGCCCATCTTCATGATGGCTCCGGCGCCGAACGCTTTTTCGATTTGGCTGAGGGCGTTGTTTAACGCCTTCTGCTCTGCTGTGACTGCCGCCGCCGTGCGATTATCGCCACTTGCCGCTTTTCTACCCATCTCAGTGTCCTCTCCTGTCGCCAATCCATTTGGTGAACTGGTGAACATCGTCCATATAATGAACACATTAACACTCTATCCACTTCTCCG
>CAMCFM010000197.1 GCA_945874095.1 Candidatus Kuenenia stuttgartensis | reverse complement strand
TCGAGGTCGTACATGACTTCGACGTGATCGGAAATAAATCCGATCGGGCAGAGGATAACGTCCTCGATCCCCTGCTCTTGAACCGTGAGCAGATAGTCGTTTACGTCAGGTTCGAGCCACGGAGTTTTCGGGTCACCACTGCGGCTTTGCCAGGCGAGAGTCCAATCAGCTCCACCGATCTCTTCGACCACGGCCTTACAGGCGTGTTCAATTTGACCTGCATAGGGGCAGCGGGCGGCCACGGCTGTGGGAATGGAGTGGGCGGTGAAGATGATCCGGGTTTTGGCGCGACGTTCGGCGGGAATTTTATCGAGAGCGGCACGCACCTGGGCAGCCTGACTTTTGGCGAACAGGGGGTGATCGAACCAGGGCTTGATGAAGTCGACTTCGGGAACTTCGTCAGAGTATCCCAGGTCGAGCACTTCCTGAATGGTTTCCTGATACTTTTCCCAGCTTGGCATGCTTTGGTAGGGCGACATGATGATGCCGATGGCGCGACGATAGCCCTGCTCTTTCATGGCCTTGAGGGCGGTGAACATGTAGGGCTTATAAAATCGCATACCGACGAAGACGGGCATGTCGATTTTCTGGCGTTTGAGTTCGGCACGCAGTCCTTGAGCCTGTCGATCGGTCAGTTCATTCAACGGGCTTTTGCCACCCATAAGTTCGTAGTGGTGAACGACCACTTCGTAACGTTCTTTGGGAACAGGCAGGCCACGGAGGACGTTGTCCAGAAACGGCCTGACATCTTCCATTTTCTCAGGCGCTCCATAGGCCATGAGAAAGACGCAGTCGTAGTGTCGGCGTGCTTTTGTGCGTACTTCGACGTAATCCAGAGGCTCGGCTGGAGCAGCGGGTGGGCCACCTGGGCGACCGCCTCCGAACGGGTTGCCGGTGGGGGGTGCGGGAGGACGTCCGGAAGTTGGGGCGGTCGGTTGGTCACTCATGGTCGGGTCCGTATCCACAGGGCTTGAATTGTCTGGCAAGGTGTCAACAAGGCGTTTCGCTGACGCGTCTTACGATTTGCGATTGCGGTAAAGGTCAGGCTGAACCACTTCGGCCATGGCTTCCAGATTCAGATGACCACCAAGGAGCTGATTGATGGAATCAATCTGAGGCAGAGGGTCGGCTACCATCTTGTTATAGTCAACATCGATGATTTGGAAATTGGGCTGCTGGGCAATCCAGGCATAAAATTTGTTGAGGCCGGCGTTGAAGATCTCGGCCATTTTGGAGTCGGGAATGGTGTCGGTGGGCTTGCCAAGTCGGGCCAGCATTTTCTTCTGGCTGGCGAGGACTTCGTCCATGGCCCGGCGCATCATCAGGACTTTGTATTTATGCGTGGAGGGGAGTTCATAGAGCAGTTGATAGACCATTTTGACGGCCTTGTGATCGGCATCAGTCAGCCAGGAATCGTCCTGTTTGATCTTGAGGGCAGCCTGGAATTCGTAGTAGCCGTTGACATTGTCGATGTCGGCCTTGCGCTGATCGTCGGCCAGGACGGGGACTCCGCCGGATTCGAGCATTTTCATCATCATGGATGTGCCAGAACGTGGGAGCCCGCTGACGATGACGACAAATGGTTCGGCGTTTGGATCAATACCCATCATCTTCTACCCGATCCTTAGCGTGGAGGTTCTTTGATGCGACCTGACTTGATCGCCGTCCAGATGATTTTCGATGATCGAATTTTAACAGTTCAAGCGGTTTTGGGACAGGGCAATGGAGTTTGAGGGAGACCTGTTGTCTCAATTATTTTGAAATGTATTTGGATTTGCGAGTCACGATCGTGGAAATCCGGAGTAAGATCCCATGGTGTTGAGCAAATAAAAGTTCAAATCACCGTAAGATCAGAACCGCTGGAACGCTTGAGTTATTAACCGGGGCGGATTGATGAATGAGACACCAGAGCTGGAAACACGACTCGAACGCCACACCCATTTGCTGATGCAGTGGGCCACAACCCAGACACCGGGGTGGTTGCGAGCCAAGCTGGATCCAGCCGATCTGGTGCAGCAGACTTTGATGGAAGGCGTGAAGGCTGGAGTTGTGAGTGATACCAAAGCGGATCACGAAGTTCTGGCAGTCCTGCGGCGGATTCTGGCGAATAACCTGATCGATGCTGTGAGAAAGTTTGGTCGGGGGCGAGCGGATGTTTCGCCAGACGTTTTCGCCGATTCCTCGCGGAGGATGGGCGATTGGCTGGCAGCGCCTGATACGTCACCAAGCGAGCGATATATCCGGAGTGAGCGGTTTGACAAGCTGGCCCAGGGGTTGGCCACTTTGCCGGATGCTCAGCGGATTGTGGTGGAAATGCGTTACTTGCAAGGCGCAAAAGTTTCCGAGATTGCCAAGGCAATCGAGCGGACTGAAGGGGCAGTCGCGGCCCTGCTCCATCGAGGTGTGACAGCCTTACGCAACGAATTGACAGACCTGTAGATTAAACGGAAATGGATGATTATCGTGAACTCTGGCATGAACCTTTCGCAAAACGATCACGATAACACGGTTCCCATAGTCGGTTCGAGACTTGACGATGCCATTGGGATTGTCCTGAAAGCTGAGGAAGAAGGTCAGTCAACAGAGCTTGCGGACTGGCTGGGCCTTCATCCTGAGCTGGCTGGTGAGCTTGCCAGATTTCTGGTCGACCATCGCAGCGTTCAGCAGGCTGCAACTGTCTGCCTGACCCGGAATGATGAAACCAGTCGATTGACGAGCCACTCCATAGCGGGTGGATTTGAGATTCAAGAGGAGATCGGTCGAGGCGGAATGGGCGTTGTTTATAAGGCTTATGACCGTGTTTTGAAGCGAACCGTGGCGGTCAAGCGCGTGTTGGCCAACCAGATGGCATCAGAAAAGGATCTCGCCAGGTTCCGATTCGAGGCTGAGGCCGCTGCCGGGCTGGATCATCCGTCGATTGTGCCAGTCCACTCGTTTGGAGAGCTTGATGGTCAGCCCTTTCTGGTCATGAAGCTGATGGAGGGCGGGAGTCTGGCGAACCTGCTCAAGGAAATGGGGCCTGATCGGCACCTGTCTCCGATGGAAGCTGCAAAGCTGGTAAGAGACGTCTCCCTTGGTGTGCATCATGCTCATCAGAGGGGCCTTTTGCACCGGGATCTCAAGCCGGCCAATATTTTACTCGATCAGGACGGGGTTCCCCATGTGGCCGATTTCGGCCTTGCCATTGCCCTTCAAGCCAGCTTCAGTATCAGTCAGGGCAGTTCTCTGGCCGGCACGGCGGCGTATATGGCGCCTGAGCAAGTCAATGGTGAACATGGGCTGACCACTTCGGTAGACATCCATGCCCTTGGGTCGATCCTTTATGAATTGCTCACGGGGCAGCCACCGTTTGGGAAAGGCGAGTGGCTTGTGACCATCCAGAGGGTGCGTGACGATACGGCTCCAAGCATGTTGAGGGCCCGGCCTGACCTGCCTCGAGATCTGGAGATGATCGTACTTCGATGTCTGGAAAAGCATCCTCAGAACCGTTACCCATCCGCCTTCAATTTGGCCGAGGATTTGACCCGCTTTCTCGATGGAGAGCCTCTGGTTGCCAATCGGAGGAGCCGGATGGCCGACCTTTCGAGAGTTTTGGCACGACGTCGGGATACGCTCTCCATGTCATCCTGGCCCGGCTGTTTCGTGGCCGCCACATCGCTGATCAGCACCCAGCTTGCCGTGCAGGCCATCGTACTTTCAGGAGTCAATCCGTGGTGGGCTTATGTGGCGTTTGGGGTTCACTTTGTGGGCTGGATTGGGCTTTATTGGAGATTTCTGGTGATGCGATCGCACGTTTTGAGCCCGGTTGAGCGGCTCAGCGCAGCACTCCAGCTTGGCACGATGGTCGCCTGTTTCTCACTCATACCAGCGCACATCTATTTGCACGGAAGTGACTTGCTGCCGATTTATGGGCCACTGACAACCGTTTTCGGGATCGGTATTTACGCACACGGGGCCACGCACTGGGGCCGCCTTTACCTGGCCGGCCTCTACCTGATGGGCGTGGCATGCCTGTTGCCGATCATCCCGACGACATACTGGCCAGCGGCTCATGCAGGATTTCATGGAGGAGCCTTGATCTGGATGGGTTTTCGACTGCGAACTTTCGACAAGGAGTCTCAAAAAGGCTTACCCAGCCGACCAGAAAAGTAGGGTGGGGTGAAGCCCACCTTCTTCTAAGGTGAACCGTCAATGATCGAGACACAACTTTTGGTGCTGGTTTATAAATCGCCATCATTCCTACAAAAGGCTTTTCAGCCAGACGGTTCGATACATTCACAGGGAATTCTGGTAGAATTCGTGCAGACTTTTTGACATGTCGATGATGCATGTTCGTCGAGTTGATCC
Organism: Candidatus Kuenenia stuttgartensis; assembly: GCA_945874095.1. Taxonomy (GTDB): domain Bacteria; phylum Planctomycetota; class Planctomycetia; order Isosphaerales; family Isosphaeraceae; genus QWQI01. The sequence goes on along the minus strand of CAMCFM010000197.1, from coordinate 3,295 downwards.
GCTGCAATACTGGGCCTGGAATGATTCCGATCTTGTTCTCATCCTACCGGATTTTCACACTTTACGGCACATGTGCTGTCAGAGTTCATGCCCTTGCACCAGCCATCGGCCTTTGGGCACTGGTTCTGTCAGGCAATTCACAGGTTCTGCTTTTTTGGGCAAGCCTTTGGTTGGCCGCACTGACTCACGCATTTGGACATTTATTTTGCTCCAGATATTTTTACCAGACTCCTCAGTTCATCACGCTTTATCCATTCCATTCCACATTCAGGCTCGATTATCCTCCGGCGAGTCGAAAAATCGACCTGGCGATCACCGCCGCCGGGCCATCTTTGAATCTGATGATCGGGGGATTGCTCTATTTGTTCAGCCAAAGTGAGGGTGAAACAGAGTTCCCGCACTGGTCGGCACAACTGGCACGCCTGCAAATCACCTATGGATTGATCACAATCCTGCCGATGTATCCACTGGATGGTTCAAGATTAATGCGGCTTGGGCTCCAGTTTCGCAACAGTTTGGAGCGAGCTCAAGAAATCGCCAATTTTCTGGGCCAAACAATGGCTGCAACGATTGTGCTCTGGTCGTTTTATCAAGGTTTTTACAAGCTCGGATTCATCGGCATCATTTTCTATGTGGTTGGCCGGTTCTCGAACTTTTTTCAAAGGATCATCCGTCACTCGAATGCCTCTGAAATCGCAGAAGAAATGGAGCTTGAAGAGGATTGGGAGGACGGCGACGCGCCGATCACCATGACCATGACGCAAGACGGTGTCTGGGAACAGCTTGAGCGAGAGCCGAGTACGGAGTCGCGGATGTTTTTCTGATTCTTGTTTTATGATCGTTCCATCCGTCCACAAAAAAAACGACAGGCGTAAAGCCCATCGTTTTGATGCAGATCAAGAATTGTTCACAAGCCCGGACGACTCAGATCCCAGCGGCTTTACGCAGGCTGTCGACGTGATCTGTGTGTTCCCAGGTGAACTCTGATTCGCCACGACCGAAGTGACCGCCAGAAGCGGACTTCTGATAGATTGGGCGACGCAGGTCGAGGTGTTCCCGAATGGCTTTAGGGGTCAGCTTGAATTCGTGCTTGACGATTTCGGAGATCTTCTCGTCGGAAATCACCCCTGTGCCTTCAGTTGAAACCAGTACGCTGACGGGTTCAGCAATACCGATGGCATAGGCCAACTGGACTTCGCAGCGTTTGGCCAGCCCAGCAGCCACAATGTTCTTGGCAACGTGGCGAGCCATGTATGCAGCTGAACGGTCGACTTTCGAAGGGTCTTTGCCGGAGAAAGCACCGCCACCGTGGCGACCGCGACCGCCATAGGTGTCGACGATGATTTTACGGCCAGTCAGGCCACAGTCACCATCCGGGCCACCGACTTCAAAGCAGCCGGTCGGATTGATGTAAACCTTGATATCGTCTTCCCCAACAGCAGGTTCTGTCTCGCCGGCAGGTGGCATGACCACGAGCTTGCCTTTGATGAGGTCAGGGCGATCGGCTTCGAGAACGGGCTTGATCAGCTTGGCGAGAACTTCATGACGGGCTGCATCGCTGAAGTAATCTTCGCCATTTTTGATTTCTTTGACGCTGGGGTCGTGCTGGGTGGAGAGCACTACGGCTTTGATTCGGAGAGGGGTTCCATCGGCCGTATACTCAACGGTCACCTGGCTTTTGGCGTCCGGGCGAGCCCATGCCAGAATGCCTTCGCGTCGCAGGCGGGCGTGTTCATTCACGAGCCTGTGCGAAATGGCGATCGGCAGAGGCCTGAATTCAGGAGTTTCGTCGCAGGCGAATCCGAACATCATCCCTTGGTCGCCAGCACCTTCTTTATCCACACCTTGGGAGATGTGCGGGCTTTGGGAGTGAATGTGGCAATCGACTTGGACGGTGGTGTCAGCGAACCGGATTTCCGGGTCGGTGTAGCCGATTTCTTTCACCACGTTGCGAACAATTTTGTCCACAGCTTCACGGGTCAAAGGGGCTTTTGTCGTAATCTCACCGGCAACAACGGCCAGATTGGTCGTAACCAATGTTTCGCAAGCCACGCGACTTGCAGGGTCGTGCGCCAGACAGAAGTCCAGAATCGCGTCGCTGACCTGGTCGGCGACTTTATCCGGATGGCCCATGGAAACAGATTCGCTGGTGAACAGATAACGGTTGGCCGTGGACACTTTGGAAGTCGCTCCGCTAGTCAAGGTCCAAAAATCAGATGCCGAATGCTCAAGTAAGGCTCGAATGATCTATCCAAAGCCTGATCCTGATACATTGTCTACGAAGTGCACCAATATACCCGACCGATGGGTACCACTGCAACCGTTTCGCAGCTTCAAACTCTCAATGTGTAACGAATACACCACATCGAGCACTATAAATGTTGCAGATTCTCATTCATCAAAATCATCGACTGGCCTGAGTCATCGACAATTTCACACAAGTCTGGCATAATCCAGCTCAAGCAGTGAGATTGCTTACTTTCGATTAGATGATTCTGAATGTTTTCAGATGTTCACTAACCGCTAACCATTACCAGCAAGAGCAGAGGTCACAATTTGAACTCGTTATTTCAATTTTTGTTCAAAATCTGGGGCCGTTCCGGACTGCTCCCCGGCTACAGATACGCTCTGGTCGAGCGATTCGGGACGATGTTTGCCCCTGTGAAACTGTTCAACGCCCTACTGCCGAACGGGATGGTCGTCTCCTGCGACCTGTTCGACCATGTTCAGCGCCAAATCTACTACTGGGGTGTTTATGAGCCAGTGGAGAGCTGGATCTTCACAAACCTGGTCAAGCCTGGGCACATCGTGATCGACGCCGGAGCGAATGTCGGCCAATACAGCATGCTGGCTTCCACATTGGTTAAGCCCGACGGAGCAGTTCATGCTTTTGAGCCTGCTCAAATCAACCGGCTCAAAATGGCGATGAATCTGGTCAGAAATCGAGTTGGAAACGTCAGCCTCAATGATCTGGCTCTCTGGGATCTGCCTGAAGAACTGTTGATGAGCCTGGATCTGGCCGACCAAAAGCAGCGAAATTTCGGCGCATTTGCGGCATCGAAAAAGTCCTCGACAGATGAGCCTCTAACAGTCCTCTCAAATTCGGTCGCAGCGATCCGGCTCGACGATTATGTTCAGGAACAGGGGCTGACTGCGGTAAATGTCATCAAAATGGATATTGAGGGGTCTGAGACTCGTGCTTTAAATGGTTCGCGAGCCACGTTGAAGAAATATCGGCCACTGATTCTGATGGAATTGAATCAGCAGGCGGCCCGAAGTCAGGGTGGTGAACTGG
>CAMCFM010000196.1 GCA_945874095.1 Candidatus Kuenenia stuttgartensis | reverse complement strand
CAATGGCAAGCCCAGCAGTCGCAGGTCGAATGGGTTCCTTTGCAGATCAACGAGTTCGACAAAACTCCTGGAGCTCAGTTCCTGCCTCAAGAAGATCGATCCGTCTTCGTTCAGGGCAAGCCTGATTCCGGTGATTACAAGTTCCGTGTGAGAACGAATTTGCAGAACATCACTGCGATTCGTCTCGAAGCCTTGTCCGATGTCCGCCTTCCATCAAAAGGGCCTGGTCTTTCGGATAACGGAAACTTTGTGGTCAATGAATTTCAAGTGACTGCCACAAGCCAGGCAGATGCCAAAATCAAGAAAGAACTGGCCTTTGTCAAACCTCTTCAAGATTTTGCCCAGCAAGGCTTTTCGGTCGCCGCCCTGTTCGATAAAACTCTCAATGGGGGCAATGGCTGGGCCATTATACCCGCCGTTGGTGTCACTCACTGGGGCACTTTTGAGACCTCGGAACCTGTTGGATTTGCAGGCGGAACGGATCTCAACTTCACCATCGTTCAGAGATTTGGCCAGCGTCACAATCTGGGACGATTCCGGATCAGCGTGGCGGTCTCGAAAAAAGACGTCGGCCTAAGCCTTCCTGAAGAGTTCCAAGCGATTCTCGGCACATCTCCAGAATTGCGTTCCAAGCCTCAGCAGGACGCGATCTTAGCCTACTTCCGCACAGTTGATCCTGAAGGCCAGAAATTGCAGACAGCCTTGGTGGAAGCCCAGAAGCCGATCCCAGCCGATGCCGCACTGGAATCACTCAAGGCCAAGTTGGAAGTCGCCAAACGGCCAGTGATGGACGACTCCAAAGTCGTTCAACTGCGAGAAGACATGAAGCAGTCCGTTTCCCAGCGCACCAACAAGCGTCTGACGGTGGCTCAAGACCTGGCCTGGGCCTTGATCAACAGCCCCGCCTTCCTCTTCAACCACTGATCCCGGCTGCGTTTCTGAAGAACGTAACATCCAAAAAACGGTGAAGCGATTGTTTCTAATCGCTCCACCGTTTTTCATCCATCCATCCATCCATTAATAAATCGATGGATCAGGTCGAGAATAACGTCCCGATTTATGATGGTTTTGTTTTTCTGGTCTGACATGGCGGGCTTTGGATAACATGTGATGTAGGCCATGTCCCCTGACATGGCGGGCTTTGATTTTATTTTTAGGACGATATAAATCATTTTGGTGTAATGCTTTACATGCGTGTTATTTGAAAGGGCGAAAACCCGCCCGGTCAAGGGAGCGGGACTACAGAAATCCGCTTCTGAGCATGATTGGGGTTCAGGCATCTCCTCTGGACATCCATAAATCTTCGGGATCCAGAGGAACCAAACCAAACCACCCGATTTATTACGCTTGAAGGGGCACTAGACCTCGCTCAACCTGTTCCTCAATTGAAAATGCAATAAAGCATTCTCAATAACTCTCCGCACTCACCACTTCTCCACCCGCAACGCTGCCCAAAGCTCGCCAGATATAGCCGTTGATAGAATCCTTCACAAATTTCACCGACCCATCTCCCATCAATGCGTAAACTCCTCCAGGATGATAACTTCTGGCCGTCACGGCTGCAAACGACGGTCGCCCGAGCTTTTCGCGACTGCTGTTGATATCCAGATCCGCATAGATTTTATTCGGGCCACCACGAATCTTTTTATTGGGCGGCCAGGCCGTCGTAATTCCATTATGGTGAACTCCTGACTCGAACCACTGAGTCCGGCCCTCCTCGACCCTCACCGTGCATCCACCCAAATATTCCGGCACAATCGTGTATGGATCAGCATCGGGAGCTGGAATATGATTCGGGTCGTTCACCCGGCTTAGCGTCGGACAATCGCGGTAATAGGTCATAAACGACTTGCCTTCGGACATCAGCATCGTATTACTCAGCCCATCACTGAACTCAGCCCAGGTCCGCGACATATTGGGCCCGAAAGCACTACGGTTTTTTTGAGTTCCTGTGATCCCACCCCAGACATACCAGTCGCCTTCGAGAAATCCGTAAGTCGCAATCCCGTATTGAGTTCCATCCGGCAATGGACGTGCCAGAGGCTTGACTTCGCTCGGGCAGACCAGGAAATTGATCACCACCGAAGCCGCAGTGATATTGGGCGGAGTTTGCATATCCAAATCAAAGTTGATCGCATTAAATAATGCCCCCTGCTCAGAAAATGGCAGGATTCGGGCATAAGCCCCGTATCCATTTGTCCACGTCACAGTGGTTCCCTGACCCTTCATGACAAGCGCAGGCGGCAATCCTCCGACAACCCCTTCATAATTATGAATCGCCAAACCAAGCTGCTTTAAGTTGTTATTGCATTTCGCCCGCCGAGCTGCCTCACGAGCCGATTGCACCGCCGGAAGCAGCAGCGAGATCAAAACGGCGATGATGGCGATGACGACCAATAGCTCAATCAATGTGAAACCTCGTTTGACGGCGAGTGACAATTTTACGATCATATTGGTGTGGCTTCTCAAGTGCGCTTGGCCAACGGACATCAATCAGCGAATAACCGGATCTCATGCAACTTATATGCCGACCGTCTTTTGCTAGTGTAAACTCATGTATTGTAGGTACTTAAGAATTCGTTTTTCAACAGGCCCGATCCGCCACGATCAAGATCTGTACAGACATGGCGAAAAAATGTCCGCCCCCGAAGTGATGATCAATCAAAAACGTGCTCCAAAATCATGGTCGATCCGCCACCAGATTGCCGTTCCATTACTGGCGATTCAGGCCTTTTTTGCATTTCTGACGGCGATGACAGGCGTATATGTGGCTTCAAATCGGGTTGAGTCCGAGATCATAGGGCGGCTTGCAGGGCTTTCCAACGTGCTTTCCAACCCCCAATTTCCTCTTACAGAGAGCGTTCTGCAAAGACTGCATCAACTGACCGGAGCAGACTTTATCTCGTTCGATGATCAAAACCGACCAATCCATAGTAGCCTTTCTGATTTGCCCCGGAGCTTGCCTCAATCGAAATCGAGCCCCGACAGACTTGCCAATGCTCCACGCGTGCGATATCAGGATATGGAATATTTCAGTATTGCAATTCCAGTCGTCGGCCAAAATCGCCGATTAATTGCTTTGTATCCCGTGCGGCTTTGGCAACGCACCCGGCGTGAAGCCCTGGTTTTACCACTTTTGCTAGGCATCATCGGTCTGGTGGCCATGACGGCGGTCACTGCACTGGTCGCCCGTCGTATTTCCACCCGGCTTTCTTTGGTTGAAACAGGTGTCGCTCGAATTGCGGGTGGGCAATTTGAAGAGTTGATTTTGAATTCCGGAAAAAATGATGAAATCGAGCAACTGGTATGTTCGATCAACCATATGAGCCGGCAAATTCAGGAGATGCAGAAAACGATTGAAATCACTGGCCGAATGCGAGTGCTGGCACAAATTGCTTCGGGCCTGGCTCATCAGCTTCGTAATTCAATTGCAGGTGCGCGGATGGCGATACAATTACATTTCAGGCGATGTCCGATCTCGAATTCGGATGAGAGCATCGGGATGGCCTTGAAACAATTGAAACTGACCGAAGAACAGGTTCGAGCCCTGATCTCTCAAGCTCCCGCAACTGCCGACAATTTAGTGGTATTTGATATGACAGGACTGATACAGGAAACAATTTCCCTTCTCGAATTTCATGCCAGCCACGCACGGGTACACTTGGAGTTCGAATCGACAGAACAGCCCTGTCAACTTCTGGGGGATCCAGCGGAATACCGGACGGCCGTTTTTAATCTTGTGAATAACGCCATTGAAGCTGCCCACGATGACGGGCTTGTTCAGGTCAAGCTGGCACTTATGGAAACCGGGGAACCGCGATTACAGATTATCGACAATGGCCCGGGTTTTTCCAGTTGCATTCCCGGCGAGATCGGCCAGCCATTCGTCAGCTCGAAGCCCGAAGGTCTCGGCCTGGGGCTTTATCTGGCGATACAAGTGGCATATCGCCACAAAAGTAAGCTACAATGGAGACGCGAAGACGAACACACAATATTTGAATGGATCTGGCCCGCTGATTCCATGACAGATCTTTCACATTCACAGAAGACGAAAACCATTGGCTAAGCTCCTGGTGGTCGATGATGAACCCGTGATTTGCTGGACCCTGCGCGAGGCCCTGTTTGATGAAGGCCACGAATGCTTGTCGGCCTCATCCGCCGAAGAGGCCTCCGCGAAAGCCGATCAATTTCAATTCGACCTGATTTTGATGGACGTGCGACTGCCCGGTTCCGATGGCATTTCCGCGATCGCCGGTTTGAAACAGAAACTTGGTGATATCCCCGTTCTCATCATGACCGCGTTTGGTGATCTTCAAACCGCCGTAAAAGCCGTAGAAAAAGGGGCTTCCGGTTACTTGATCAAACCGTTCGACCTGGAAGAAGCCTGCCTCGCGGTTCAACGAGCTCTGGCAAATACAATTAAAATAAATCAGAAGCAACAGCGGCATCTACTGGAAACTGAGCCATATCAAATCATTGGCCGTTCTCGCGAAATGCAAAGCCTGTTTCACAAAATCGCATTGCTGGCCCGTAGAGACGCACCAGTGATGATCACTGGTGAAAGCGGTACCGGTAAAGAGCTTATCGCTAGAGCCATCCATCAAAATGGTCCGCGAAAATCAAAACCGTTCATCGCCACGAACATGGCCGCTTTTAACCCTGGCCTCATGGAAAAAGAACTCTTCGGCCATGTCAAAGGCGCTTACACAGGTGCTGATCGCGATTCCTCCGGTTTATTTCAACAGGCGCACGGCGGCACACTATTTCTTGATGAAATCGGCGAAGTTCCAGCGGAAATGCAAGTAAAACTCCTGAGAGTCCTTGAAAATCGAGAAGTTACACCCGTCGGCGCCGCCCACAGCGTGCCCATTGATGTGCGATTTATCGCCGCCACGAATCGCTCGCTTCCAGACCTGATCCGTCAGGGTATATTTCGCGAAGATTTTTATTTCCGCCTCAACGTTTTTCCTGTCCATCTGCCACCCCTCAGAGAAAGACCTGAAGATATCCAGGAACTGGTGAATCATTTTTTGATCTCGCATCAGGCCGAAATGACTGCAGAAGCCTTACTCGAAATAAAAAAACGGAAATGGCCGGGAAATGTCCGGCAATTGAAAAACGCCGTGGAACATGCGGCTATTCTCGCCCAGCACCAACAAATTCAGCCAGAGCATCTCCCCCCTGATATCGATATTTACTCCAATCAATCGAACCCTGACACGCTCGATCGGATGATTGGCCAATGGGTCGCTGACCAATTGAAATCAACAGCAGAGGAGAATCTTCACGAACAATTTCTGGCCCGACTTGAACCGATCCTGCTGCGACTGGTCCTTGAAGCGAACAAAGGTCAGAAACAGCCTTCCGCCAGAATGCTAGGCATACACAGAGCCACACTTCGCCAAATGTTGCGCAAATATGACCTGGCCGACGAGAACTGAATTCCCCGCCTTAATACAATCGTTCAGGAATTAACTCGAGTTTTTTCGTCAGGCTTTTTCTCAGAACCACCAATTCTACCTTGGTTCCCGGTTCATCCCCATGCAGGGCATCCGCCAGATCGGCGCTTGAAAATAACCAGTGCGGACCAAATGAAATCAAGACATCGCCCACTTGTATGCCCGCCCTGGCCGCCGGCCCATCAGGCCGAACTTCGGTGATTTTCAAGACCGGCGGCACCGCAGCCGCCGCGTCAACAGGTTCCATTTTCACCTTGATACCGATTGTATTTGTGCGCGGCACCACCACCCGTGTCGGCACCTTGGCCGATGGGTTCAGCATGCGGTCGGGCAGGGCGGTCACCACGTTTTCTGTCGTTTCGCGCACGGGCTCAAACCAGAGTCGTTTTTTCTGATAATCAATCGTCGTGCGATAACGGGCGAAAAAGGTGTAGCCCAGGATCCCGTCAAACCGCTTGCCCAATATTTCGCTCATCGCTGATATGGCTGGATGGTCAAAAATCATCACGGGGATATCTTTGGCCGTGGAGTCCCCAAATTGCATTTCCTTCACGGTGCCTTCACCGCTCATACCCATCAGGAACGAGGGCCGCTTGCCCCCCGGCTTGATTGTTTTTGAATCGCGGGCCGCCTTGTTCGACAACAGGGTGATAGGCGCGCCCAAGTCAAATATCAGCCTGAATGGCCCTTCACCGTTTAATTTTACTTCCACATAAAAATGGTTCGTGCCCGTCATTTCAAACGGGAAGCCCGGTCCCAGCTTGGCCAGATCGGGCGCAATCATTGCCGTTTTTACCATCGGCATCGGCTGCGTCTGGGCCACGGCCGGAACTGTGAGAAAAAGCGTGAATATCAGGCTGTATTTCAGTTTCATTTGCAGTTTCATTTCAGAAGCCCTCTTCCAGCATCATTTCCAGCTCTTTCTCAACGCCCGCACGACGAACCGTCAATGGCAACCTGGCGCCGGCCGATTTCTTTTCCATGATTTGCGTAAAATCAGTAATTGAGCCTGCCGCCTTCCCATCGTATTTAATGATTTCATCCTGCAACAATAGCCCTGACTTCGCAGAGGCCGAATCGGCCATCAACTGTGTTACAATCAGTTTCTTTTCTTTTTCAGTCACCGCAAAACCGCCATAGCCCTGTGGCACCCGCTTGGTTTCAGGCTGTTTGCCTACAAACATGGCTGCAAATTTCATCGCCGGACCCAGCAGATTCATCGCCTGAAGCTCGGCCGGCATATCCTCTTTCTTCACCATCGGTACATCCTCAGGTGATTCTTTCGGATTGAAATCAAGCCTCGTCCAGATCATCTTTTTATGACTCGGGTCAAGCGTAATCCGATATCGCGCCAGTACCGAAAAACCCATCAGCCCATCCAGCTTCACGCCCGGTAATCCCAGCGAATTCATTCCCACCAACTGGAATGGATCCTCGACCCTGATCTTGATTTTCTTCAGATTCGGGCCACCCTCCAGCTTCAATTCATCCATCGTCGTGAAAAACTTTTTCGGATCCGCCGTAATTCCCGCCTTTTTTGCGGCCTCAGTCGCTAAAAACAGCCCCGGCGCACCTGTGTCCACCACCAAGTGGAAAGGCCCCTTGCCATTGATAATCGCCCTCACCACAAAGTGATTGGTCTGTGTCAATATATAAGGCACCTCAAACGATTGACCCGTCTGCGGATCCTTTGCTGGAGATTCCCCAAATGCAGGAACCCCCATCGAAATCGTCAAGCCCATCCACCCCATCAGGTAAATCGCATGTTTTAATCGCACTCGACTCTCCCCAGTTAGGCATGTCCCGCCAACTCACCATCTTCAGACCAATATCCAATCCTATCAAACCGAAGGCACGCCTGTACAGCTTAACCGTTCTCAAAATAATAAACAAGTGTTCACTTAAACTTTTCCTGATATGGCCTGGATCGGTACTCCAGTGGCCAACGCAAAGGGCCTGTCCAAGTGGTCCCGAATCTCTGTGGCAGGCTCCAGCCCCATCAGCTTGTAAATTGTGGATGCAATATCCTGAGGCGTCACCGGATTCTCCGAAGGATATGCCGCAAATCGGTCCGAAGATCCCACCCAGGCTCCCGCAGGCACTCCCCCACCCGCCATCATGACCGTATAACACGGCGGCCAGTGGTCGCGCCCGCCCGCATCTGCTCCCGCTCCCGATGTGATCTGACCCACCCT
>CAMCFM010000195.1 GCA_945874095.1 Candidatus Kuenenia stuttgartensis | reverse complement strand
GGAGTGCGTCCGAATTCGCCCATCACGACAACCGAGCAGTGTTCAGCCAGACCTCGAGCGTGAAGATCCTCGACAAGTGCACTCAGGCATTGGTCGAGGGCGGGGAAGTCCTCTTTTTCGCGCTGGAAGATCGAGTTATTGGCACCGCCGTGCCAGTCCCATTTGCTGTAATTCAGGGTAACCACTCGGACACCGGCCTCGATAAGCCTGCGTGCCATGAGAAGACTTTGGGGCACGCGAGGTGCTCCGTTTTCGTCGATGAAAACCTTGGGATTGCCGGTACCATATCGGGCCACGGTACGGGGATCTTCCTTGCTCAGATCAAGAGCATCAGCGACTTTTGACGAGGTCAGAAGGCTGAAAGCCTGGGAGTTGAAGGTGTCCATGGATTGCATGGAGCTGTGAGTGTCCGCAAATCGGCGGGCATTTTCGAGCGTCTTCATCAATGTCTTGCGATCCGCCAGCCGATCGACGGTGATTTCACGCACGCCGAGTTCTTTGCGACCTGGGTCGATGGGCCGATATGGGGAAAATGATGTCCCCAGAAAACCTGCTCCAGGTTCGTTGTAAGGCGGGTGGGTGCAAGGATAACAGAGGCTGATGAAGCCTGGTACAGCGGGTTCCACATGGCCCTGCAGCTTTGCAACAACCGAGCCGAACTGAGGCCAGTTTCCACCGGGCTTTGGCTTGAGCGGGTCGCGTCCGTTAAAGACCTGCACGGCATCGTGATCGATCTGGTTGCCAACAAGGGAGCGAATGATGGTGAATTTATCCATCATTTTGGCCATGAGGGGGAATGCCTCACAGATCTCGATACCGGGAACGTTGGTCGGGATCGGCTTCCAGGGCCCCCTGATTTCGGCAGGTGCATTTGGCTTGAGATCGAACATATCCTGATGCGGCGGGCCGCCGACCAGGTAGATGAAAATCACCGACTTTGTGGATGATCGAATCCCTGCCTTGGCCTCGTCACGCAGCAATTCGGAGAGGCTCAGGCCACCAACTCCGAGTGAGCCGATCTTGAGGAACCCTCGACGAGAAGTGCGAGTTGGATGGATCATTCGGGCACCACTGTTTCAGGAAGGGGAGTCACAAGCAGGATCGGGCAGGCAGATCGTCTCAAATCAGAATGGCTTATGACTTGAGATAGAGACGAATCTGTCTACCATTATGCGCGATAGGTGGATTTGAACAACCCCCAACGGTTTTTAATTTTGCTGATGTCCTTCGGACATACCTATTAATAGGTGTCTCCGCTGGATCCCCATCACCGCAAAACCGGAAGTTATTTCTCGCCTGTTCCTTAATTCCCCATTTTCAACGCCAGAAACGCCTTGCTATACGCCCACCAGCGATCTGCTGTTGCGATGGAAATACCAAGTATTTCTGCAACTTCGGCGAGCGTGAGTCCGCAAAAGAATTTCAGCTTGACCAGTTCCGCTTTTTGCGGATCGCTTGTCTCAAGCAGGTTGAGGGCATCGTGCAGCGCAAAGATATCAATAAAATCAGGTGCTTTGTCCTGCACCTGGTTCATTTCTATTTGGACACGCACCATCTCTCCGCCACGTTTTTCGGCGGTGCGGCGGCGGTGATATTCGATCAGAAACTGCCGCATACACTGGGCAGCAGCGATGTAAAATTCGTGTTTGGTGGAGAAATTCTGATCAGGACTGTAATGGCTCATGCGGAGAAAAACTTCATGCACAACGGCCGTTGGCTGAAGCGTGTGGAAGTTGTTCTGATGAATTCGAAAATAGTCTTCGGCAGCTTGGTGAAGCTCTTTGTAGAGGATCGGCAGAAGCTCATGGATCTTATTGGCCACGGCTCACCTCTTGCTCGGATTGATCCATGGGGTCCTGTGTTTTGACATCGCGTTTGATTTGATCAAGCTCGTCGAAAATTCGCCGGGCCTGCGCCTGATCTCCCAGCTTTTCGAAATTTGCAGCCACAGCACGAAGTAAATCGGTAAATCGTTTTTGCGATGGCTTATAACGCTGGCGAATGCCGGCCTCGTTCAGATCCAGCTGCTGCCTGGCCCTATCCTGATCAAAATGCAACAATGCCAAGATCAAGAAGTTGCGCACGGACAATGTCTGAGGAGAGTTCTGCCCAAGGTTCTTTTCAAGCCTCAGGACCGCTTTCTCAAAGAATTCGGCCGCCTTCGGATAATCGCCTTTTTTCAGGTGGAGCAAGGCCACATTTCGTTCAATCAAAGCAATGGTCAACGTACCTTCAGGCAATTTCGGCAAGATCTGTAGCATTTCCAGACGTAGTTTTTCTGAACGATCCATTTGGCCGAGGTGGTCGTAGCTCACCGCCAGATTATTCATCATGGTCACCTGGGCATCCAGATCGGCCGATGGGTCGGTGCGAAGGGCGGCCAGCCGATCTTCGTAAATCCGGATTGCATCTTGATCGCGTTTCAACGACGTATAAGTTCGGCCAAGCTGTGCCGCTGTGGAAATCGTTTCAGGCGATGTTTTCCCCAAAAGTTCGTCCCTCATCTGCAATGCTTCAGTCAATGGCTTGATGGCTTGACCATCCATCCCCAAAGCCCTCAGTGTATTGCCCATCGTGTGTAACAGACTGGCTTTGGCGATGGGTGGAATGCTTGGATTGGCCTGAATGGTTTTTGATGCATCGACAAGCACATCCGCCACTTTCAAGTCACTTCCCGACTTGCCGGGCCTGGGCCGGGCGAAAACCTCTTCCAGAAAGCCTGAAATCGATTCGGCTTCGCGACGGTGCTGCTCAGAATCGTTCAAAGCTTTTCGCAGATCGATATTGCTCTGGTTTGCCTCCTCGCGGGCCTGCTGCATGGCCTGAGTGGCTAAGATGCTTTGCTGGAGACGCTCGTAAGCCGACTTCTGTGCTGATCGGGCTTGAAAATATCCCACCACAAGCCCGGCGCAGGCCACTGAGGCGGCCGCTCCTAAAAACAGGCTGATCCAGTTGCGTCTGGCATATTTCAGGGCCTTGTATTTAAGATCCGGAGGGCCGGCCAGAATCGGCTGGAAATTCAGGGCACTGCGCACATCGGCCACAAGCTCGGCCACGCTTTCATAGCGTCGGTGGAGGTTCTTCTCAAGTGCTTTGATGGTGATCCAGTCGATATCCTCTGCCAGAGTTCCAGGCAACTGGCGGAATTCCAAATGAAATTTCGCAGTGTTGGGCTGGCTTATATTCTTTGAAAGGTACACGGAGGGCCGTTCCGGGTCGTCCTCGCGAATGCGCCTGATCAGCTCCAGATCTGTCACATTTTTTGAATCACTGGCCGACTGAAATGGATTCTGGCCTGTCATCATGAAGTAAAAAAGCATGCCGAGGGCGTAAACATCCGAGCGAATATCCACCTCAGGGATTTCATTCTGAAGCAGTTCAGGGCAGATGTACGGCAGTGTTCCCAGCACGCGTAAAGGGCCGCTGTCGATCGTGATGCCTGATTCCTGTGGCAGGAGCCACTTGGCCAGGCCGAAGTCGATCACTTTGGGAACCAGGTGATCGTCCAGAAGCTGAACGATGATGTTGGACGGCTTCAAATCCCGATGGATAACCCCTTTCTGGTGGGCATGGCGCACGGCATCGCAGATTTTGAGGAAAAGCCGGATTCGCTTCATAACATCAACAGAATGGCTGGCGATGAAGCTGCCAAGAGGCTCGCCCTCCACATATTCCATGACCAAAAAAGGGGTCTTGTTGGGGAGCGTCCCGCCGTCGATCACCTTGGCGATGTAGGGGTGATTCAAAATGGCCAGGGTTTGACGTTCCAGCTCGAACCGCAAGGTTGTGGCCGCACTGGCATCTGGCGAATCAATCAGCTTGAGGGCGAGCAACCTTTGGATGGGAGATTTCTGTTCGACCAGAAAGACCTGCCCCATGCCGCCTCTGGCGATCAGCCTGACAACCCTGTACGGTCCGATTTGAGTTCCGGGGGAGAGTGTTCTGGTGGAATCGTCCATCGATTCCTCAAGGACGACTTCTGGCTCAAGAAAATTGGGATTCCGCTCAAATGCTGAGAATAGCCCATAGACCAGATTTTCGAGTTCGATGTCGCCTTCGGTCAGCTCGCGGATTCGGCCTGAGCGTTGCTCTGGAGAAAGCGAATACACTTCGCAGAAGATGTCGGAAGCTCTGGATTCATGCATCATGAAGCACTGGAAAAGTGTGTCAAATGACTCGTAATTCGACATATTGTCAATCCAATCCGCCAAATGTTCAAGAGCGGTTCGAAGCCGACCATCGGTTTTTCTAGCTGGATTATCGATTATGATCGAACGGATGGTTTTCCTGAAAATTTATTCTCGTTTTCCTGAGGGACTTCTCGATCAAAATTCTTAGTTATTAGCGGGGGTTTAGAACATGTGCTCATTGAAGGGGCTGTGTTGGTCTCTAAATCACTCTATCGGAAGGTATTCAGACCCAAGATTGCTCGAAAGGAAATTCATTGATGAAACTGCAACTTCGTTCGCTCACGGCCACCCTGGCCGTTCTCTTCAGCCTGGCCTCCAGCTCAATGGTTCGGGCGGTGGATTTATACAATACGCTTTCAAAGCCCGTAGATATATGGACACAAGTTTCAAGTTCCACTGGAGTGGGGCTTTCATTCAAAACAACCCCAACGGAGTATCTGATCGACACCGTTACCGTAAAACTAGCGAATGATGTATTAAGTCCTGCTGGATATGGTAACGTCACGATCGCGATTTACAACGCGTCTGGAGCAAATAGCACTCCGGGCAGTATCGTAGGCACGCCTATCGGGTCTGTTCCGGTCAGTTCACTGACGACCACCTTGACAGACTTTTCATTCACAGGCCTGAACCGGACACTCAGCCCTTCTACGAATTATTGGATTACCCTGACTTCTACAGATATGCCTCCTAACTCAAGCGGGTATGCATGGACTGGAATAATCAGTGACAGTTCGGGCACATTAACCACAGGTTCGCTCGGATCTACATTCAATCCGTCAGGCAGCGGATGGTCAACCTTTAATAATTATTGGGTACAGGGTTCCGTTTCAACGGTTGCCGTACCCGAGCCAACCACCCACGCCCTGGCCGCCATCGCCACCGGCATGATGGCCGCCGTGGCACGCCGCCGCAAGGCTCGAATGGGCTGAACCAACTTGCCGGGAGCGATCTTCACCCCCCCCCCCCACGTCCGGTTGAAGCAGGGCGTGGGGTCTCCCTAGGATCAGGCCAAATGTAACTTCCGATTTTCGTGATGATTCTGGATTTAGGGCCACATGCACATTGGTTTGTTTGATTTGATCTCGTGCGGACGTTTCTGTGAATCGATGCCTCTACTGGAGGCCAAATCAATTAAAAACAACTTCAGGCTTCAAGACCGTCAACTTTTTTTGACTTGATGAGGGAAATTCCATCCGGTTTTCTTACTTGATATAGGGGGCAATCTGTTTGCTTCCCGGGACTCGAATGAAAATCATCTCCCTTTGAGGATCAATACGCATGTTTCCAAATCGCGTTTTACGGCTTGTCTTGCCGATCGTCGCCGTCATTGGTTTTAAGTTCACCGGCTCGGCCCGGGCGGTTGATTTTTTCGCCGTTGGCGGCACTTATATCTACAAGTTTGACGTGGACACAGGTGCACGCACAACGCTGGTAAACCAAACTGGCGCCAACTTCTGGGGCGCTGCCGCCGACAACAATGGCAACGTCTTTGCAACGAATTATTCCAACTCAACCGTTGTTGGCGTGACAAGCGCAGGCGGTTCGATCTCTGGCTACTCCCAAATCTCCAATCCCGGCTGGAGCAATATCGGTATCGCTTTCAACCCGGTCAATTCCACGCTGGCCGTGGCTCAATACGTGGGCGGTGGCAACGCCAACATTTATAGCCTTGCCGGCGGCACGGCAACCTCCACCACGTCGTTCACGCTCCCGGGAAACACTCAGGGGCTCGGCTACGACGCCAGTGGCAATCTCTACGCTGCGCAGAACTCCGGAGACAAGGTCTCTAAAAACGGAACGACGCTCTTCAGTTATGCGTCCAATCCGGAATCTCTCTATGTCAGCGGCAATTCGATTTACGTGGCCGGAAGCAACAAAGTCAGGAAATATGACCTGAGCGGCAATGTCGACACCTCGTTCGGCAGCTCTGGAGAGCTCATCCAATCGGGTGCATTCGGCGTTGTGGCTTACAACGGCTATCTTTTTGTAAGTGGTGGCACTTCGATCAACAAATACAATGCCTCCACTGGTGCCCTGATCACCTCGGGCTGGGGCTCAAGCATAGCAGGACAATTCAAAAGCCTGGCGATGTTTGACACCACCCCAGTCCCCGAGCCCTCCACCTACGCTCTGACCGCCATCGCCTCGGGCATGATGGCCGCCGTGGCACGTCGCCGCAAGGCTCGACTGGGCTGAGCCAACTTGCCGGGAGGGATCTTCCCCCCACGCCCAGTTGTAACAGGGCGTGGGGGGCTCCCGGTTTTTGTTGAGTTTCAAGAGTGAAATCATGGCCAGTGCTTATGTTTTAGCCTATTAATGAACGTAAATCTAATTTCAGAAACAACTTTAGAACCCGATGCGACGTCTTTCTACATCTCCAGTTGTGTGCCATAAACCCAGATGGCTTACGTGAAATCCGTCCGCAAAAAGCCGTAAAACTCTTATATCTCAGACATTTCGTAATCTTTAAACCATAATAGTGATTATCGGACGCTTGTTTATGATCCGGATTTATCTTGGCGAGCCTCTGCCCCTGTTCGATACAACAAATTCATGTTAACCTATGGATACCGATAGGGTTTGGAATGACGTTCGAAGGGATTGAAACGCATGGATGCCAAGTTCTCAGGTTCAGACTGTTCGACGGTTCCCAAAAGTTTTTCTTATTTGAAGTGGCTATGCGTCGCTCTGATCGTGATCGGATTCCATTCCAGACGCCTCACAAAACCAACCATTTTAGGTGACGATGTCATACGACTGGTCGATGCCCGCACCCTGACCTTGATGAAACAATTATTTCGACCGTTCAGCGAACACGTTGCCCCAGGGTTTGAACTGGCCACTGCTGCCATTGTCCGCGTCTTTGAAAATCATCTGAATCTGATACCAACCGCATTCACTTTATTTGCGTTAGGATCATGGCTCTTATTTCTCGCCGTCATGGCCGGATGGGTGCGTCAGATTACAGGAAGTGCTGATATCGCAGCCATGACATTAGTCTTCACGGGAGTATCATCGGCCTGCCTGGAAGTGCCCTGGTGGTTTTCGGCAGCCACTTACAGCCTCTCAGCCGCCGCCATTTTTGCCGTCCTCTGGGCCATCTCTTATACATTACATTCGGAAATCATAAATATCGACAAGAAATGGAAGTCGCAACTTGTCATGGCGGTTCTGATCGGATCACTCACAGGAGCTTCCATGAGCTTCTCGGCGCTAGGCCTGATGGCTGTGATTCTTGGCTCGATTGCTGCGATAATTCAAACAGGTTTTTCCAAATCATCGTTCATTAAAATCGGTGCCATTCTCTCAGGCCTTGGTGGTTATATGTGGGCATGCCAATTTCTCGGCGGTGATTTAATCGACGCAGCTGCCAAGAATAATCGTCACATGACCGATATCATCAGAGGGCTCACTTATGCCATTGCTGTGCCGGGCGGAATCACATTTCCTCTGTTTTTTGGTGTGGATGC
>CAMCFM010000194.1 GCA_945874095.1 Candidatus Kuenenia stuttgartensis | reverse complement strand
GTTAAGCCTGGACTGAATATTGAGCCACTTTCAGATCGGGTGATGCCGGTTGTGGGGGCGTTCAATGTGCCTCAGGCATTAAGGCCTAACAAGGCGAATGCTGGGGTGGTTTTGATCCGTCAAAGCCCCGACGATATTGGTGGATGCAGTGGGACGTTGCTTACGGGAGGTCAGTCGGTTCTGACAGCGGCTCACTGTGTGGATGCCAATGGCGATCATATCGCAGATGCCCCTTATTATTACGTAAATTTCGACCTGCCTGCAAAGCGTGTCCAGATGGTGGTGCCTGGCAATCGCGTGACGATCAATCCGCAATGGCAAGGTGCCACTGATGCTGGATTTCAGAACGGCCACGACCAAGCCGTCTTGCGACTCTCAGGGCTGGCTCCGTGGGGCAATGGCCCAGGAAGGCTGAGCTATCAGCTTTATACAGGGTCGTCGATGCAGCCAGGGACATCGTCGTCCTCAAACTCAATCAATCTCGTAGGTTATGGCTACACGGGCGATGGGGTGGTGGGTCAGAATACGTCGCCGAATCCGAATCAGATTTCGTCGACGATTCAGAGGCTGATGCTGCCACCTTCCGCACGTGGAACGTTCACTTTGGGCAACCCGAAAACCAAGGCGAATATCCGCCTTAACGCTCAAGGGCTGACGGCTGATGTGCTTCAGAAGGCGATACAGAGTCTTGATCCAACAGGCTTTGTGAATGTTCAGGTGGTGCAGATTTCACAGAAAAACAGCCCTTATTTTGGGTCATTTGACATTGTGTTCCGGCAGGTGGATACCACTCAGTACCCTTATGGGAAGGTGCCGCAATTCACGTTCAGGCCACAGGCTGGCTATAGCGGAGGGGCTCAGGGCGGAGGATTTCGAAGTGGGATCATGAGGCCTGCCTATCCGACGCTTCTGGGTGCGAAATCCAATGCTGCAACACGCTTTAACGCAAATCCGGATGGTATGGGAAATGTCTTCGTCACACAGCTTACAGCTGGTCGAGGGCTGGCCTTGCTGGGAGAGGGCGATTCGGGAGGGCCAGCACTGTTAAGGAAGCAGATTGTGGGAGTGGCGTCGTTCTTCAGCGGGGCTTCACAGTATGGGGATTATAGCGGGTGGTCGAATATCAGCCCTGACCTGACGTGGATTCAGTCCAATTCCAAGGTCGGTGGGAATGTGGTGATCGACCTGGCCACTCAGCCTGTGACTCGCGGTAAAGTGACGGATTATGTGTCTGTGAAGGGGGATAAGCAGCACGATAAAATGATTGTGCTGGTTCATGGAAGGCCTTTGTTCAAGGCCCCTATGAGTAGCGTTCAGACCTTACAAATTGTGCCGAGGGGAGTGCCGGTCAAGTTTCGTACGATCAACCAACCGTCATTTCAGGTCTCCACGGTCCCCAACAGTCAAAGAGGCTATTTGGGCAAAGTGGAAAAAGTGGTGATCATGGGCGAAACAACAACATCACCGGCGGTGGTCATGGCCAGGAATTCAGCTCTGACCACGGCCAGCTTGTCTACAGTTCCGCAGCCAACGCTGACAAAAAGTGCTCCAGGCTCTTCTGTAACAAGCACTTCGATCCAGTTGTCCAGCAAGAGCGGAAAGCGACGGGGCTGAGGTCAATCTTCCCGAGGCTCATCGTCCACGGAATCTTCGGCCACTTCAACGATGTCCGCCTCCAAGTCTTCGATGACTTCTGAGCCATCGTCGTCGAGCATGGCGTTTCGTCGTTCCGCATCTTCCGCAGCAGCCTGAGCTTCAGCGGCTTCGATCGCATCTTCGGGAACGATCGCCAATGAACCGACAGAATCGCCTTCGTCAAGACGTATAATACGCACACCAAGAGTGTTACGGCCAGTTTCGCGGACCTCGCCCACCCGTGTGCGGATCATGATGCCGCCGGTGGTGGTGACCATGATTTCGTCGTTGTCCGTGACTTTAGCCACGGCCACAACCGATCCATTCCGCTCGCCGGTCTTGATGTCGATCACGCCCTTCCCGCCACGCGTCTGGCTTCGGTATTCGGTCAATTGAGTTCGCTTGCCCTGACCCAGCGAGCAAATCGTGAGAAGCTGCTCGGTGTCTTCAGGACCGTTGGCGATGACCATTCCGACCACTTCGTCGCCTTCGTCCAGACGGATCCCACGAACTCCGTATGCTCCACGACCCATGGATCTTACGTCGGATTCGTCGAACCTGATCGACATCCCTTCCTTGGTCGCCAGCACCACTTGCTGGCCTGCCAAAACCCGGGCTACGCCGATCAGCTCATCGCCTTCATCAAGGCCAAGAGCAATAATTCCACGTCCCATAGGACGCTTGAAGGCCGTCAAAGGCGTCTTTTTCACCGTCCCGCGACGGGTCACCATGAACAGGCTCTCGTCTGTTCGGAAGTGCCGTACGGGCACCATTCCAGTGACTTTTTCGCCCTCGCTCAACTGGAGAAGATTCACCAACGCCCGCCCACCACTTGTACGGGAGCCTTCAGGGATGTCGTAAACCTTTAGCCAGTAAACTTTACCGGCCGTTGTAAAGAACAGCATGTAGTCGTGCGTCAGGGCCACGAACATGTGCGACAGAAAGTCGTCGTCCTTGGTCGAAGTCGCAGAGATACCACGCCCTCCACGCCCCTGGGCCTTGTAAGTGGCTGGCTGAAGTCGCTTGATGTAGCCGGCGTTGGTCACCGTGACCACCATGTATTCTTCGCGGATCAGGGCTTCCTTGTCGTAGTCGCCGATCTCTTCGTCGGAAATCGTGCTGCGTCTTGGGTTTGCGTACTTCTCCTTGAGCTCCAGAAGGTCGGCTCGAATCATGCCCAGAATCTCGGATTCATGGGCCAGAATGAACTCGTACTTTCGGATGTCGTCACGCAAGCCTTTGTACTCGGTGGCCAGTTTGTCCGCTTCAAGTCCTGTAAGGCGCTGAAGTTGCATGGAGAGAATGGCGTCGGCCTGGCGCCGTGTCAGGGGGCCGGTCGGACGGGCTTCCGGATCGTCCAGAGCTCGTTGCAGAACGTCTGCCGATACCTCGACTTGCATCAATCTCTGGCGGGCCGTGTCCGGGTCGCGGCTGGACCGGATGATCTGGATGATCTCGTCGATGTAAGTCAGGGCGATCAAGAGACCTTCGACAACGTGGGCTCGCTCCCGGGCCTGCTTCAACTGGTGCGTTGTCCGGCGTCGGATCACCACCTGGCGGTGCTCAATAAAGAGCCTCAGCATCTCCTTGAGCGGCAGCATCCGGGGCCGTCCGTCGACAAGGGCCAGATTGATGATCGAGAAGCTGTCCTGAAGCGGTGAGAACTGGAACAGCTGGTTCAGAATCACCTGGGCATTCTCGCCCTTCTTGACCTTCACCACGATCCGAACCGGCTGTTTCCGGTCCGACTCGTCCACGATGTCTGATACGCCCGTGATTTTGCCGCTGTTGACCAGCTCTGCCAGCTTCTTCAGAAGTGGCTCTTTGGTCTGTTGGAACGGGATCTCGGTGATGATGATCTGGCTGCGGCCGTCCTTATACTCTTCAATCTCGTGGCGGGAGCGGATCACCACCCTGCCTTTGCCCGACAAATACGCCTGCTTGATGCCGTACTTGCCGCACAGGATGCCCCCTGTTGGGAAGTCGGGGGCGGGTATGTACTCCATCAGCTCGTCAAGAGTGATGTCTGGCTGGTCCATCAGGGCCACCAGGGCGTCACACACCTCGCCGAGGTTGTGGGGCGGAATGTTCGTCGCCATACCCACGGCAATCCCGCCTGATCCGTTCACCAGAAGGTTCGGGAACTTGGCAGGAAGGACGCGCGGTTCCTGGTATTTCTCGTCGTAATTGGGCTGAAAATCGACCGTATCGAGCCGTATATCCTCAAGCATCTCCGCCGCAACTGGCGACAGCTTGGCCTCTGTATACCGCATGGCCGCCGGTGGAAGGCCGTGGATTGAGCCGAAATTCCCCTGACCTGTGATCAGGGTATGGCGCATGTTCCACCACTGAGCCATCCGGGCCAGAGTGGGATAGATCGAATTGTCGCCGTGAGGGTGATACCGCTTCATGGTTTCACCCACGATACCGGCACACTTGCTGGTCGATGAGCCTGGAGTCAGGCCCAGATCAAGCATGGCTGTGAGGATACGCCTCTGCGATGGCTTCAAACCGTCGCGCACATCCGGCAGAGCACGGCTCACGATGACCGACATCGCATACGTCAGATAGCTTTCCTTAAGCTCTTCCTCAATGTTCAGGGGCGTCGGGACAAGCACATCGGCCGGGTTCGGCAGCTTGTTCCGGTCGTCCTTGCCCTTCTTCTGAGCCGGCAAAGCCGCTTTCTCAGGAGGGTTCGGAACATTGGATTCAGGGCCGTCTTCGGTTGGCTTATCAATGGCGTCGTCGCTCACGGCGTGGTGTATCCTTGCACTATTGATGCGGTCAACGGGGCGACTTGCTCGAAAAGTCGCTTCGCCCGGCTCCGATTCTTGATTCTTCAATTACTACAGATTTTAACAAATTTCCTTTCTCTTTACAATGATACAGACATGGTACCCCTGATATCCGTCCAACCCCCTCCAGACTCTCCGTCCCTGCCACTACATCTGTAAGGCGTCCGGCTCCCCCCAATCGGATTTCCTGACCATGACAATTGCCAATCACTCTGAGTGTGGGTTAGGCTGGAAGTGTTAGAGCTGGTCGATCATCTCCCTTCCCCAAAATACGCTTTTCAAGAGTCGAACCAAGCCATGCATCGCCACAAACTTAGTAACGAATTGAAATACAGGTTTATCGAGCCCAGTCACTCGCGAGTTGTCATGTGGCTTGGAAAGTTTTATACCAACCGGAAATTGCGCCGAAATCAAAAAGTTCACGATATTCATGTTCACGGTCTCGAAAAACTTCAAGCCCTGATCGGACAAGGCGATGGTATTTTATTAACGCCCAACCATTCCGATCATGCCGATAGTGCACTGATGTTTCATCTGGGCCGGATGGTGAAAAAACCGTTTTATTTTATGGCCACTCATGCCATATTTACAGGACTTAACTGGTTCGTTCTGCCGCGAATTGGCTGCTTTCCTGTGGATCGTGAAGGCACCGATTTAAAAGCACTCCGCAAGGCTCAGGAAATTCTGACACTCGGTAAAACTCCTCTCGTGATTTTTCCGGAAGGCGAAATCTATCGGCTTAACGACCAGATCACCCCCCTGCGTGAAGGTGTCTCTGCCGTGGCCATCATGGCGGCCCGCAAGGCCAAAGACCACGGTCGAAAGGTCTGGATTGTACCTGTTGGTATTAAATACAGGTTCCTGGAAAGTGCTGATCCTGTCCCCTGTCTCACCGATTTATTAAATCGTCTGGAAAAAAAGTTCGACTGGCGTGAAGTACCTGGTCGTACCCTGTTGGAACGTATATATCGATATGCAACCGGTATGCTCTCACTCAAAGAAATTGAATACATGGGTTCTGTGCAGTCAGGCACACCGAGGGAGCGTGTGAGCCATCTTCGTGAATATGTGCTTGAAACTGTTGAAGAAAAGCTCCATATCAACCAGATAAAGGCCAGAACCAAGTCAGTTCCCGAACGGGTGAAAGAGTGCAGGCGGATCATTATCGAGCGCTGGAGCGACCCTGCCCGTGACTCGAATATGTTGCCTGAATGGAAGCAGGATTTGGAAGATCTGTTCATGGTGGTGCAGCTTTATAGCTATCCAGGTGATTATGTAATGAATTCGCCGACCTGTGAGCGTGCTTCGGAAATATTGATCAAATTCAAGCAGGACGCCATGAGGAGCGATACCAAAGTGGCCCGCCATTATGTTCCCCGGCGGGCTTCGATTTATATCGGAGAGCCGATCGAGGTTCAGAAATTCGTGCAATCCGTCGATAAAAAAGTACCATCAGGTCAATCTCCTGAAGTACCCGTTGCAAAGGATCAGGAAGCGTCGAGCAAGTCGCGTAAGGCTTCAAGCCTGTTGACGGAACTGCTCGAACAGAAGCTCCAGGAGCTTTTGAATCTGGGTGGGCCTGGCCGACTCCTGCCAGGCGCCTCGTTTCATCAAGCGGCTCAGCACGACACGAACCATGCTCAAAATGCAACGGATATGACATAAATCCCTGACTTTCTAAGAACAACGAACCAGTGAACCAGAATTGGAATAAAAAGAATGCCACGCGTGATCCATTTCGAAATCCATGCCACAAATCCTCTCGAATTGATCCCATTTTACGAGTCGCTTTTTGGGTGGACACTGACCCGATTTATTCCTGAGGTAGAATATTGGACGATTGTGACTGGCCCTGACGACCAGCCAGGGATCAACGGAGGGCTAGTTAAACGTCAGGGCCCGGCTCCTGTGGAAATGCAATCGGTCAGTGGTTCTGTCTGTACGGTTCAAGTGGATTCCGTTGATTCCATTCTTGCTAAAAACGCAGAACTTGGTGGCTCAGTGGCACTCCCGAAAATGCCCATTCCCGGAATCGGCTGGCTGGCTTATATCAAAGACCTCGACGGAAATATTCTGGGTATTATGAATCCAGATCCAACGGCTTGACCGGACCGCCCGGTTCTCAAGGAACCGGTAGGACATAAGTTCCGGTTTTTAGAGAACCGTGGCCAATCAAACCGCGGCTCTTATCTAGCCGGTCTTGGCGCTAGCCCCGGTTATTTCTCTTCCGCGAACCGGCGGCTAGATTCAAACCAGGAAACCAGAGGCTATCAGCCGTTCTTAACGCTAGCCCCGGTTAATTGGTTTGAAAACGGGAAATTATTTCCGGCCTGTTCCCAAGTGGTTTTAATCATCCAGATCTTGACGATCCATGGTTTCTACTTACATCAATATGAACGCTCTGAGTGGCGTTTATCCAGTACACTACCGTAGATAAAATCGATCTCTGGACCCTTCTTTCCGAACATGTCAGTGCTCATTGTCAGATTTCTGCTGTCGATCATCACCGGGGTTGCCGGGATGGTCCATCTTGTTGCTCCTTCGATCTTTATGCCTGCCATGCCGCCCTATATTCCATTTCATCTGGAATGCATTTATCTCACCGGCGTTTTGGAACTGATGGCCTCGATCGGGCTCTGGATTCCACGGCTCAAACGACTCACGGCAAGGTTGCTATCGGCTTATTTTGTCGCCATTCTGCCAGCCCACCTGCATGTGGCGATCCATAAAATACCGATGTTCGGTATCGATCAGCCTGCCCTGCTCTGGGGCCGGGTTCTATTTCAATCGGTTTTCATCTATGGCTCCTACTGGCTCTCAAAGAAAGATCCCCAATGAACAAGTTCTGGAAGAAAACACCGAAGTCAGGCTCTACCTGGATGCGTCAATGGCTATTGGTCGCAGCCATTTACAATATCCTGTTCGGGAGCTGGTCGATCTTCTTCCCATCGGCCCTGTTTCAGTGGGCGGGTATGGTGCCTCCGAATTATCCGGAATTATGGCAGTGTATTGGGATGATTGTGGGCGTTTATGGTCTCGGATACGCCATTGCTGCCGATGATCCATATCGCCACTGGCCGATTGTGCTGGTCGGGTTTCTGGGCAAGATATTTGGCCCCATCGGCTTTGCTCAGGCTCTTTTGAAAGGTTCTCTGCCACCCTCGTTCGGTGTCATCCTGCTATCAAACGACCTGATCTGGTGGATTCCATTTGGACTCATTCTCATTTCCGTCTGGAAGCATGAGTCTCAATTGCAATC
>CAMCFM010000193.1 GCA_945874095.1 Candidatus Kuenenia stuttgartensis | reverse complement strand
AAAACGATCAACATTGAAGCACAACTCACAGCACAGATTGCCAAGAAGCAAATTCTGCCTTCCTGCATTCGCTTTCAGACAGAGATTGCTTCAAACATCTCTGCACTTAAAGCCGCTGGAGTGGAACCACCAGCATCTCAGATCGATTTCCTCAAGGAAATCTCTTCGCTCATCAGCAGCCTTCAGACTCGCAGTACAGAGCTTGTCAAAATCGCCGATCATCATGCCGATGGCGATTCCCTGGCACATGCCAAATACTCTCGCGACGTGATCATCCCTGCGATGGCTGCCGTCCGCGAAGTGGCTGACAAACTCGAAACTCTGGTTGCAGACGACCTCTGGCCGCTCCCAACCTACCAGGAAATGCTCTTCATCAAGTGATGATCGCTTCCTGAAAGTCTCTTTTCAAAAAAGGCCTTGCGAATCTCGCAAGGCCTTTTTTATTGGATCATAAACCCTTATCTGGAAAACACTTGCAATTTTAACACCCTCGAATGTTTTGCCTCTGCGACTTCTTCAAACAGGGAAAAATCTGTCACCAGACATCGCCTGGCTGGCTTCGCGAAGAATTCGCCTCTGGCGTCTTTTTCTGGCCCTGAAAATTCCAAAACCGCAACTGATCAAAAGTTGGGCCGGAAGAATCAAGCCACCGTATCGGCCAATTCTACCATGAGTGACGACTGCTGCGAGAACGACAATCAGCCAGGTTGTTCCCAACGCGCTTACAAAATCTCGAAAGAATCGAAAAGCAGTCCGACGATCCATCTGATTGCCCCTTCCCCTCCATGGCGACATATTCGAATCTGCAATCCAGCTCAGTTCAAGGTTTTTCCTGAGAATTTGGCTCATCTTTATGATCTGAGGCCGGCAATTCTTTTCGATGGCGTCGAACAGCGTCGGTCAGAAGGAATTCGATCTGGGCATTTACGCTTCGTAAATCAGCGCTGGCCCAGACCTCCAACTCCTCGTATAGAGTCGGGTTGAGCCTCAACAGAAAGGCTTTACGTGATTTCATCAGGGCCGATCCTCATTCGGAAAATCCATTCCAAACCCATGGCAGAAGCCCGGTTCGATGCACCGCTCGAACCGAGCCAGACGCTCACCATTCTCTAATTCCATCCGGCCGATTAACCGCCGTATAATGTCCCTGCATTCAGCACTGGCCGAGCCTCTGATTCACCACACAGAATCACAAGCAAGTTATTAACCATGGCCGCTTTGCGCTCAGGATCAAGCTCGACAATATTCTTTTCAGACAGCTCATTCAAAGCCATCTCCACCATGCTTACAGCACCATGGACAATCTTCTGGCGGGCTGCAATGATCGCCTCAGCCTGCTGGCGACGCAGCATCACGCTGGCAATTTCAGGAGCATAGGCCAAGTGGGTAATCCTGGCCTCGTCCACTTCGACGCCCGCTTTATGAAGCCTCTCGCGAAGTTCTGCCAAAAGCGTAGCAGCCACTTCCTCAGTACTCTCCCGCAGAGTCAGTTCTGTTCTGTCCGCATCGTCACCTGATCCATGGTCGTAGGCATAAGCACCAGCCAGGTGGCGGACGGCCGATTCACTCTGGATATGGACATACTTCTCCACATTCTGCACATCGAAACTGGCCGCCGCAGTGTTATCGACCCTCCAGACAATCACGACCGCAATTTCAATCGGATTTCCGCGTTTGTCATTCACCTTAAGCTTCGACCCCTCAAGGTTTTGAGCCCTTAGGGAAATCTTCCGTTTGTTATAAAACGGGTTCACCCAATAAAAGCCTGCCTCACGAACAGTCCCCATATATGGGCCAAAAAACGTCATCAAACACGATTCATTGGGCTGAATTGTAAAAAAGCCGTTACACCAGATCAGTGAGACTACAAACAACGGAATCGCGAGCATAGGCAAGATCGGACCCGTTGCAATCGATACGATAAAGATGATCGGAGCGACAATCATCATGCCAATCGTCAAACACAAGTGGAACCAGCCACTACCGCCGACGATGTGTTTTTCCTGGGTCATCATTACACTCCTCTGAGTTCTCTGAAGTTGGTGGAAACCGAACCCATAACAAATATCATTGTGATATCACTCCAATGGAATGTCAATGGGGCATATAAAAAATCCCAACTGGCTTTCATAAGCCAGAAGGGATCTTGAAAAACGGCTTGGACCGGCCATAAGTGGTCCTTAAGTCTGCCAATTGGGCTTATCTCTAAATTGCGAAGGATAGTCCACCGAATGGGATGATACGATGGAGCCGGCCTTTGCAGAGACCTTTGAGCCTGTATGGCCGGTAGAACGGTGCGGTAACGCCTTCAGATTCCGGACTTGTGAAAGCCGGAAGAACCTGGCGTGGCCGCTCAGCCCTTGAATTGACCAGTTTAGAAATCTCGAAACTCCTTCCTATCCTCAATACCGACCGGCTTCAGAAGCCTCGGCATTGCGTGTCCACATCTCGCCTGCTTCAGTTCCACGTCGTGTGTGCCCAGCATCGGGGGCCTCAGCCGAAATCCGGCTGGGATGGTAAGCCGAAGCCTTAAGCTTCTTGTGAACCACCATCTTATACCGATGAGCAAACCGAATCTTTGACACACCAATGGTTTGCGTATTGAATACAGTAGCCATGCCTAAACCTCCCCGCGTATCGCGGGTTGAAACTGGGCGAACATTTGGAGTCCCCTTTGAGTCGGGTCGCCACCAAGGCTCGCCCGCGACCGCCGTTTTCTCTCGGTCGGTCGCCACATAAACCCCACTTGGGCCATGTGCCGCAGTCTTCTGCCAGAATATTGATACGCTCTTACATGTCAAATGGTTCGAAACCAAAAGCCAGGTTGTCGCGCTCAGATTGGAAGAAGCTACACTTACACTCTACTCGGGCAACATGCCTCAGCCAATTGGTAAAATTTAAAAAGCCAAAGATTTTGTTCGGAATACCGATTCCGCTCGTTAAAAGTTCTTCAGAATTTCATTTTGAAACCTGTAAATCACAGAAATCCTGTAACAATCAAGTTTATTTTGTTAGAATTCGATATTGTGTTTAAAAACGATCAGGGAGTGGCATGCATGCTCATCGGCCTCATCTCAGACACTCACAATCAGGTTGCCCGGACATATCGGGCCCTTCGCACATTTCAGAATCTCGGCGTAAAAGCCATTCTGCACTGTGGAGACCTGACTCGCCCACAAGTCGCCCAAACACTGATCACCAAAGACATTCCAACCTATTTTGTTTATGGCAATAACGACGACTCAGATGAACTGGAATACAATCTTAAGTTGTTTGGTGGAATTGACTTAAAATATTCGGGCATCATCACGCTTGGGGACAAACGGATCGGTATGGCTCATGGCGACAGACCAGCCCATATGCAGAAACTCACTGCCGCAGAGCCTGACTACCTGTTTTTCGGTCACTCGCATTTGGCAAGCGACTTCCAGCAAGGCCCCACCCGATTCATTAACCCAGGTGCCCTTTACCGAGCACCCAAATGGACTTACGTCACTCTTGATCTCGCCACCGGTGAAATCCAGTGGCATGAGATCAAAGAAGATTAATCAGGCCATAATCACTTATATTATAAAGTGTTATCGCCTTGCAACGTTTTAGCCTTCGGCAATCACCGTATTGCTGAGGACTCCCAGACCGTCAATCTCAACTTCCACCACATCGCCAGGCTTAAGCCAGACTTGCGGCTTGCGGGCCATCCCGACCCCGGGAGGAGTACCTGTATAAATCAAATCGCCAGGCTCAAGCGTCATAATCTTCGAAAGATACGCCACAGAGTAAGCCACGTCGAATATAAGTTGTTTGGTATTCGAGTCTTGCATTGTCTGACCGTTCAGCCTCAGACGAATACCAAGGCTGGATGAATCGGCCACCTCATCTTTGGTCACCATCACGGGCCCGACCGGTGCGAACGTATCGAAAGTCTTGCCAGCCATCCACTGCTTACCCGGTTTATTCAATTGCCAGTCACGCGCCGAAACGTCGTGCCCCACAGCATATCCCGCGACATAGTTCAGAGCATCGGCCTCTGAAACATGCTTGGCACGAGCACCAATCACAACCACAAGTTCAGCCTCATAGTCCACTTGCGTAGATGCATCCGGCAGAACGATCGCATCGCCGTGCCCAATCAGGGCTGAGGCGTATTTGCTGAAAAGGATCGGCTCTGGAGGGATCTCCATCCCGGATTCGATGGCATGGTCCCGGTAATTCAGGCCAAGACAGATAATCTTTTGAGGATCGGGGATCACCGCAAGGTGCTTGGCTGTGGCCACTTCATAAGAAACCGTCCCTGTCTGGGATGCTTCCAGGCATCGAACCAGCCCGATCTCGCCCAGGGCCAGAATTGCTTTAAGACTCTGCGGCAAGCCCGGGTCAGCCGCGTTAAGATCCACATAACGCCCTTCCACCAGAGCACATACACGCGGGCCTTGTTGGGTTTGAATCGTTGCAATCTTCATTTCAGGAACAGCCTTCCGTATCGTTTTTCAAGGCAGTGAGGCAGCAGAAAATCCACCACTTCCAATTCATTGGTCAAACAGCCACAACCCATGGCAGTACATGGGCATAGATCCAGACAATCGCCCCTACGATCAGTGCCAGAGCAATCGAATGCAGCATCACAGCCCGTAGAATGGGGCCTTCCTGGCCGTGCTCGCCGGTGGCAGCGGCTGCAACCACAATCGACTGGGCGTCGATCATTTTGCCCATCACTCCACCAGTGGTATTGGCTGATGCCATCAAGAGCGGATTAAGCCCAAGTTTCTCAGCTGTAATCACTTGCAGGTTTCCAAACAGGACATTCGAAGCTGTGTCCGATCCCGTCAGGGCAACCCCCAGCCAGCCAAGCAATGCGGCAAAAACTGGGTAAAAATTCGCGCCTGTTCGAGTCATGGCCAGTCCCAAAACAGCATCCATACCGGCGTATTTTGTCACATAGCCCAGACAAAGCATTCCCAAAATCGCGGCTATGGCAGGCTTTAGCCGCCAAATGGTCTGTGTGAACATGACAAAAAGCCGTCGCGGTTTTATGCCAAGATAGAAGCCTGAAATCACTGCTGCGATCATCGTGGCAGTGCCGGTGGAACTGGCAGGAACGATGTCCAGAAACGCATCTTCCAAGTCTTTTTTAGGATCAGGCGTGGCTCTTCCAGAAAGCGATTCGCCCTTGGCGACCATTTTGTGGAGACCAGGCATGGGCTGACGAAAGTCTCCGTGATCGGCGAAAAACTTCTTCACCGGTGGAATTCCCCAAATCAGGACCATCACCGTAAGAATCACGAACGGTGCCCAAGCTCTGGCAACGATCGAAAATGGCAGTTTTTCAGCGTGAATTGTTTGAGCCGGTTCATCTGGAAAATGCCACTCATGCTTTGGCTTCCAGAACTTAAGTAGGATGACCGCTGCCAGAAGACTTGAAAGCGACGAGACGATATCGACCAGCTCAAACCCGACATGGTTCGACCAAAACCATTGAACAAAAGCGAAGACTCCGCCGATCACAGCCAAAGCAGGTGCGATGCCCAGGGCTCCGCGGGTCCCACTCATCATGGCGACCAACCAAATCGGAATGATCAACGATACAGGTGGCAGAATTCGTCCAGATATCGCTGAAATCGCTTCCACATCTAGACTTGTGACAGCACCTAAAGTGCGTATGGGGGTACCAAGGCCACCCCATGCCACGGGCGCTGTGTTCGCAACAAGACATAAAACCGCTGCTTGAAACGGCTTAAACCCAAGGCCTACGAGAAAAGCTGCAGAAATCGCGACAGGAGCACCAAATCCAGCAGCCCCTTCGATAAATGCTCCAAACGAGAACGCGACTAAAACAGCCTGGATGCGACGGTCGCCAGACAGACCTGCGATGGATGTCTTCATGACCTCAAACTGGCCGGTTTCCACAGCAATATCGTAGAGGAAAACGGCCCCTGCTATAAGCCAGATGATCCGAAAAAGGGAAAACACCGCGCCCACTGCCGTAGCCCTGGCCGCCAGCTCTAAAGGCATTTGGAATATAGTGGTTGCAACAATTGCCGCAGTGATCAAACCAGCCCAGGCTGATTGCCACGCATTGGCTTTACCAGTGATCAAAAGACCGAGCAGTACAACAAGCGGTAGTGCTGCGATGGCGGTCGATATCACCCAATACCCGGTGGGGTCGTATTGCTGGATCCAAATCGGGTTTGTCATGTGAATTTAACATCCAAATTGATTTGGATTAAGGGTTTATGAGTCATTTTAGACTTTCAGGCCTGCGGCAGCCGCTTCATCAAGAATCCACACGACGCGATCGGCAACCGTTTGCAACAACGACGCTGGAACATTTGATCCAGGAACACCTTGCAACGATGCAGCAACGGCTTCAGCCTTATTTTTTCCGAACGCCAGGATCAGAATCTGGCGAGCTTTGAGAATCTGCCGGGTTCCGACCGTCAGTGCATGCGTTGGAACCTTGTCGACACCTCCAAACGCAGGGCCGGCGTCTGTAAGCGTCACAGGATGAAGCTCAATCAACCGCGTAGGGAGGTCAACGGCTTCAGCCAAGTCAGCCTCAAACGGCTCATTAAACCCGATATGGCCATTTCGCCCAATTCCAAGCAATTGCAAATCAAGGCCGCCCGCCTCTTCAATCCACCTGTCAAACTGGTTTGCGTGTTCTGTAGAAGCCGATGCCGGGACTGTTCCATCCAGCACATGAGTCTGGTTTGCGGGAATATCGACATGCTGAAACAAGTGGTGATTCATAAACCAGCGATAACATTGATCGTTCAAAGGACTGATCGGATAGTATTCATCGAGGTTGTAAGTCGAGACTGAACTGAATGATAGGTAACCTGCCTGATACTGTCTGACCAACTCCTGATAAACCGGAATCGGTGTAGAGCCTGTGGCTAGACCAAGAATCGGGTGGTTCTTCGACTTCATGACCCCCACAATTCGCTCAGCGGCTGCGATGCAGGCATCCCCGGAATTTTGATAAACAATGACTTCAGCAGCGGATTTCATAGCAAGTTGGCGAGGTGAGTCGGTGGGCATAGTGGATCTGACCTGATGAAATTCGTGTGAGAGGGCTTTGGAGCAGGGATTCATAAACTAATCGAAATTCGTCTCACGCGAAAGTGATTGATCAAAAATGATTGATATCAGACCACATCTTGAGCGACGGGCACGATTGTATCCAAATGAAGCGACAGCATCAAAACTGTCGCTTCCAATGGCTTTAGGTCCGATTACTTTTTGGGTTCAGCCGATGTCTCTCGCCAGAGCCACTTAAGCGAATCAGGCAGAATGGCTCGGCCATGAAAGTTTGAGTGGAATCCTTCACCCATCACAAATTGATAGTCGTATCCTGAGTATCGCAAAGCCTTTGCCATCTGCTGATTGGCGAGTGGCCAATTGCCGTTGGCGTTGTCGAGGTCGTTCGACCCATCCTGCAAAAAGACCCGAATTGGCTTGATCGGAGTCTTACGAATCAACGCAGGATAATTGTGGCCACCTTCACGCATCGTCTTGCCGTGAGCGATGTTCGTGAAACTGCCCACCCAGGACAACACTTTCGAGAACTGGTCAGGCCGCTCCCATGCGACTGTAAACGCACAAATTCCGCCAGAACTGATCCCGGCAATGGCCCTTCCGGCAGCATCGTGCCGAAGCTTCCACTGCTTCTCGGTTTCTGGCAGAATTTCTTCCAGCAGGAATCGGGC